>JANPCA010000494.1:0-2968 GCA_031430715.1 Hyphomicrobiales bacterium
CCAAGGCCATTCTCGATCTGGCGCTCACCCTCGAGGCTCTGGAAACCCTTGGCGTTCCGGTCATCGGTTACGGCACCGGTGAATTCCCGGCCTTCTACTCGCGCGGCAGCGGCCACGCCGTGCCGATGCGCTGCGATACGCCGGACGAAATCGCCGCCGTGATGCGCGCCAAGTGGGACATGGGGTTGAAAGGCGGCATCGTCATCGCAAATCCGATTCCTGAAAGCGCTGAAATTCCAGCCTTCGAGATCGCCCCCATAATCGCGGCCGCCGTTGCCAAGGCAGATAAAAATAACATCATTGGCAAGGCTCTCACTCCCTTCCTGCTCGCCGAGATCGCCGCTGTCACCGAAGGCCGCTCGCTCAAGGCCAACATGGCGCTCGCCCGGCACAATGCCCGGGTTGCCGCAGGCATCGCCATGGCCTTTGCGGGAAGCCGCCCATGACCGTGCAGCGCCGCGGCCGCCGCGCCGATGCGGCGCACTCGCCGATCGTGCAATTGCCCTGGGGCCAGCCGCGCCTCACGCTGGAACCCAGCCGCATCGTTTCCGAGGACCAGTTGGAGATGATCCACCTGCAATCGATGAGGGTGCTCGAAGACATCGGCATGGATGTGGTTTATCCCGAGGCGGTGGAGATTTTCCGCCGCGCCGGAGCACGCATCACCGGCGACCGGGTACGCATCGGCCGCGACATCATCGCGGAAGCACTGAAAACGCCGCCATCCGAATTCACCTTCCATGCCCGCAACCCGGCCCACGACCTGCGCATCGGCGGCAAGTGGATCGTCTTCGCGCCCGTCGGCGGCCCGCCCAATTGCTCCGACCTCGACCGCGGCCGCAGGCCGGGCACGCTTGAAGACGCCGGCAACTTTGTAAAACTAGCCCAGTTCTTCAACACCGTGCACACGGCGGGCGGCGCCGCCGTCGATGCCCTCGACATCCACGCCTCGGTGCGCCACCTGCACAACACCCGCAACAAGATGGTCTATTCCGACAAGGTACCCTTCATCTATTCGACCGGCAGGGCAAGGCTCTTCGACGGGCTCGAAATCATCCGCCTGGCGCGCGGCATATCGCATGAGCAATTGCTGAGCGAACCGTCGGCCTATACCGTCATCAACACCAACTCGCCTCTGAAACTTGATGGCCCCATGGCCATGGGTATCATCGAGATGGCCCGCCTCAACCAGATCTGTGTGGTCACACCCTTCACGCTTGCCGGTGCCATGGCGCCGGTCACCATGGCGGGCGCACTTGTCGAACAGAATGCCGAGGCGCTCGCCGGTCTTGCTCTGTCGCAACTTGCCAATCCGGGCGCTCCTTTTGTCTATGGTGCCTTCACGTCCAATGTCGACATGAAATCGGGAGCACCGGCCTTCGGCACGCCCGAATACATGAAGGCGACAGTGATCGCCGGACAATTGGCCAGGCGCTACAAGCTGCCTTACCGCACCTCCAGCACCAATGCCGCCAATTCCGTCGATGCCCAGGCGGCCTATGAGACAGTCTTCTCGCTGTGGGCCGCCATCATGGGCGGCGGCAATGTCATCCAGCATGCGGCGGGCTGGATGGAGGGGGGGGCTTGTCGCGTCCTACGAGAAGTTCGTTCTCGACGCCGACCTCCTGCAGATGGTCAGCGAATACCTGAAGCCCCTCGATATCAACGAGGATACGATGGGCTTTTCGGCCATGCAGGAAGTAGGCCCCGGCGGCCATTTCTTCGGCGCGAAACACACGCTCGAACGCTACGCGACCGCCTTCTACCAGCCGCTCATCTGCGACTGGCGCAATTTCCCGCAATGGCAAGCCTCGGGATCGCCAACCGCCGAGAGGAAAGCCAACGCGCTGTGGAAACAGGCGCTCGCCGAATATCAGCTGCCGCCCATGGAACCGTCCATTCTGGAGGAGATCGACGCCTTCGTGGCAAAACGTGTTGCCGAAGGCGGCGAGAAAACCGACTTCTAATCGCGCGAATACACCAGCCGAAGGCGGGGCGGGGCCGGTTCTTCGCCGCCCAGCGCCATCTCATAGGCGAAGCGCAGCGCCTGCATTTGGTCCTCGCGCGGCAACCCCGACAGCAGGGCTGCCATGGCCGCTTCGACGGATGTGGCGAAGTCCCGGAACCCCTTGTGCGATGCCTCGTCCGCCACCAGCGCCGACATGCAATAGATGCCAAGCGCGCCACCGCGCGATAGCGCGTCCGATTCCAAATGCTTCATGTGTGCGCTCCCAGCCCGCTGGAGGCATGACACCAGCCTCGCCGAATGGCTTGAAGCTGCAATCACACCTTTCGATCAGGATGCCAGTGTCACTCAAGGGGCATCATCTCCGCAATATGGGAGAACTGCCATATTGGTTGACTTAGCGTGATGAGGTGTAACTTAGTTCACGCCGTCCCGGGCCAGCCGGAAGGCCTGAATGCCAAGGTAGTAGTTGACGATCGCGTCATCGTAACGTTTGACCATGGCCGCACTGGTGGCCTTGTCGATCTTGCCCCGGGCATGGGCCCTGAGCGCCGATTTTCGGTCCCGCTCGGCCCATCGCCGCGAGCCTTCGAGCAATCGGCGGAACGCTTCCAGACCGTCACGGTCCGGCGAACCCAGCCACATGTTGCGCAGCGAGATATTGTACAGCGGGTTCTGGCCGGCACCGATGCCGGCCTTTGCCGCATAGTCGACGGTTGCAACGCACTGGCCCTTGGGTGGCTTGACCGCGGTGCAAGCGTTGGCGCAGGACGGAACGGTCTGATCGCCACAGCAGTTGCACAGGCCGGCGGCGGTGGCCGGAACGCCTGCGAGACACAGCAGGCCGATGGCCAGCGCGATCAACGGTTTCATGACGGGACTCCCTCAACGCCGCCGGAGTCTTAAACGGCCTTGGCCAACCGATCGATGAAGACACTAAGGGACCGCTTGTTTTAGAAGATTCTTTTCCCGTCATTCTCGGCGGCGACCATTCCGTCGCGA
>JANPCA010000495.1:0-1679 GCA_031430715.1 Hyphomicrobiales bacterium
TGTCCAAGGCACGGACCGAACTGACGAGACTCGCCAAGGATTATGAGCTCGACGTCGATCCCGATGCGCTGGTGGGCGACCTGCCGGTCGGCCTGCAACAGCGTGTCGAGATCCTGAAAGCCCTGTTCCGCCAGGCCGACGTTCTCATTCTCGATGAACCCACTGGTGTTTTGACGCCTGATGAGGCCGACCACCTGTTCCGCATTCTGGGTACGCTCCGCGACCAGGGCAAGACGGTGATCCTCATCACCCACAAGCTGCGCGAGATCATGGCCATCACCGACCATGTGACCGTCATGCGCCGTGGCGAAGTGGTCTCGACATTCGAGACAGCGAACACCAGTGTCGAGGAATTGGCCGAAGCCATGGTCGGCCGCCGCGTGCTGCTGCATGTCGAGAAAGGTCCGGCCACCCCGGGCGAGGTGGTTCTCGACGTGCGCAACGTAACCTGGAAAGACAAGAGCGGCGTGGCGCGCGTCGACAATGTCTCGCTGCAGGTGAGGAAGGGCGAGATCGTTGGCATCGCCGGGGTTTCGGGCAACGGCCAGTCGGAACTGCTCGACTGCATCGCCGGCATCATCAGGCCCCATTCCGGCCAGATCATCTTCGAGGGCAAGGATATCGGCAGCCTTGGTGATCCCGCCCATGTGCGCGCTGAAGGCCTCGCGCATGTGCCGGAAGACCGCCAGCATCGCGGCCTGATCAAGAATTTCGATGCCAGCGAGAGCGCCATCCTCGGCTGGCACCGTTCCGAAACGCTGGGCCGCGGTTTCCGCCTCGATCGCGCCAAGGTGATTGCACGCGCCCGGGCCGGGATGCAGGAGTTCGACGTCCGCCCGCCGGATCCCTTTCTCAAGAGCGGCAAGTTTTCCGGCGGCAACCAGCAGAAGCTCATCATTGCGCGTGAGATCAAGAGCAATCCCGATCTGCTGATCGTCGGCCAGCCGACGCGCGGCGTCGATATCGGCGCCATCGAATTCATTCACAAGCGCATCCTGGCACTCCGCGATGCAGGCAAGGCGATCCTGCTGGTCTCGGTCGAGCTCGATGAAATCCGCTCGCTCTCCGACCGCATTGTCGTGATGTTCGCCGGCCAGGTGATGGGCGAGCGCGGGGCCGACGCCGATGAACGTGATATCGGCCTGCTGATGGCCGGCGTGCAAAAGGATGCGGCGTGATGAGTGCGCGAGGCGATCTTCCCGCCTGGGTGGATGTCGGGTTGATACCGGCGCTCAATCTTCTCCTCGCCCTGGCAGCGACCTCCATCATCTTCCTGCTGATCGGCGAGAACCCCTTCGAATGCCTGTGGATCATGCTGAAGGGCGCGGTGGGTTCGCTGAAAGGCTGGAGCTACCTGCTCTACTACGCCACCAACTTCATTTTCACCGGACTCTGTGTGGCGATGGCCTTTCACGCCGGGCTGTTTAACATCGGCGGCGAAGGTCAGGCCTATTTCGCGGGGCTTGGCGCGGCGACCGTCGGCCTTGGTCTCGAATTTCTGCCGTGGCCGATCCTCATCCCACTGGCCATCCTCGCCTCAATATTGTGCGGCGCCTTCTGGGCCTGGGTGCCCGGAGTACTGCAGGCCAAGCGCGGCAGTCACATCGTCATCACCACCATCATGTTCAACTTCATCGCCTCGAGCCTGATGGTCTATCTGATCAACTACTGGTTCAGGC
>JANPCA010000496.1:0-1836 GCA_031430715.1 Hyphomicrobiales bacterium
CGCGCATCGAGAACGGCGCCCAGGTTGGCGACCTCTTCTTTTTCAGGTTCCGGCCACCCAATCTGGGAACCAATGGTCCGGCGACCAAACTGTCAATGTTTCTGATCGGGGGCACTTTTGGCGCTGCGCATAGCGCGACGCTGGCAAGTGGCAGTCTGGTCGGAACCGCATTCAAGAATGTGACAACCACTGGCATATTTGCTGGAGGGGGATCAAGCCCAGCCACACTTCGATTTACCTCGCAGATACCGGCAACACTCACCAATACCACGCCCACGATCAGCATCGTTGGCGACTGGACCAATTTAGCGGGTGACGCCTGCACCATCGGTTTCGCCGCAACAGTTCTCAAGAAGCAGTAGAGCGAGGATGATGATGAAGAGATTTCTTGCCGCTGCTCTCCCGCTAGTCGTATTGATAACCACACCGGCAGCCGCGGCAAACGGCGAATTTCTTGGACCCTTCAACGTGAAGGTCATTTCCCCAGGCTGCAATGGTTCTCCTAACATCGGGGGCGGACGGCTGATGCGCTATTTTCCGCCCGGCGTTGGCGGCAATGGAGCGGCGACGGATATCACTCTCCGTGACTGGTATGTCCAGGGCGAAACGCAAAACTTTCATCTCGGCAATGGCACCCTCATTGGCACGGCATTCGTTCCGGTCACCTACACGGAAGTCGGCAGAAGCGGATCGACAGGTACCGCCAAGGTGGTGATCAACAGCCAAAGTCCGGCCACGATTGGCGACGCGACGAAAGTCGTCAAGATCGCCGGACGCATCCTGGGCTTTGGCGGCAACGCGGACTGCACGGTGGTGTTTGACGCGACTGTCTACGGTTACTGAGCCAAGACGCCACCTGTCATCGGCTGGGCGACCCCGGTGGTCCCCGGGAAGGTGATTGGCAGGCCCTTGCGGCAGCGCACCGCCAGATAGGCCCAGGCTTCGGCTTCCATCGAGTCGCCATTGAAGCCCGCTTCCTCGGCCAGTTGAATGCGGTCGCCAAACGGTTCCAAGAGGCCGCGCAAGACCTTCATCAAGGTGGGATTATGGCGGCCGCCACCGCTGATGATCCACAGCTTCGGACGCTCCGGCACCCAGGCCGGGGCGCGGGCGATGGACGTGGCCGTGAGATGCACCAGCGTCATGGCGCCATCGGCCGGATTCAGTCCGTTGAGACTGGACACGTCGAAGGCGTTGCGATCCAGTGACTTCGGGGCTGGTTGCTCGAAATAGCGGTGCTGGGCAAGCGACATGAAGGCCGGGCCATGCAGCGTGCCAAGCGCCGCCAGGGCGCCGTCCCTGTCATAGGGAACATCGAGGTGGCGCTCGCACCAGTCATTGAGGAGTGCGTTGCCGGGGCCGGTGTCGAAGGCCACCAATTCACCGTGGCGGCCGATCCAGGTCAGATTGGCCACACCGCCGATGTTGACGAAGGCCAAGGGGCGCTCGGCCACGGCCGCCGCCAGGGCGCGGTGATAGACCGGCACCAGGGGCGCGCCTTGCCCTCCGGCCGCCACATCGGCGGCGCGCATGTCATGGGCGACGGGCCTCCCCAGGCGATCGGCCAGGGCCGGTCCGTCACCCAGTTGCACTGTCAGGCGGATATCCGGACGATGGATGATCGTTTGACCGTGAAAGCCGATTATGTCGATATTCGAAAGCTTTAAGTCATTTTCCTGACAGAAGCGTTCAACGGCATCGGCGTGCCAGCCAGTCAATTCACGTTCGGCTTCGGCCAGGATGCCGGGCCGCGCCGCGCGGTCCGTCATGGTCTTTGCCTCAGCCAGCGCATCCTGCAGCAGGGCCTGTTCATCGGGACGGTAGGGGATGGTCAGC
>JANPCA010000497.1:0-2515 GCA_031430715.1 Hyphomicrobiales bacterium
GCCGAGTCGCCACCCACCATGTAGTACGTGTACTTGGTCTTGAAGAGCGGCTTGGCTTCCGCCACGGGACCGATCACCAACAGGGCCGCAACGGTGACGAACGGCACGGACGAGATTCGCATTGCGTATTCCCCGGCAAAGACCAGGCGACTATTGGATGGCTGCTCCACCAAAGCAAGGGGCCTCCGCAAAAAACTCACCCCTTGCCCTTGAGGCGGGCATGGCACATAATGGGCATTGGTCCGGGATCGTGGTTCCGGGCCCCGGCTGTGCTGTTCGAACCGGGTCAAGACTGGCCCCGGACCAAACCGGGGTGATGTGCCTGCCGTTGAGAGAGCCGCCGTGCCTTGTCCGCTCCTCCCGTGCTCCACCCACGGGAAGCCCAGGCGGACGCACGATGTCAAACGGTTAAGGGACGGCTGTCTCATGCGCCAGAACGGCACTGTGAAGTTCTTCAATCAGGCCAAGGGCTATGGATTCATTTCGCCGGATGGCGGCGGCAAGGATGTGTTCGTGCATATCACCGCCGTGCAGCGCTCAGGCATCCCGGAACTCTCGGAAAACATGAAGATCAGTTTCGAAATTCAACCGGACAAGAAGGGCCGCGGGCCCCAGGCCGTCGACCTGCAACTGATGTGACTGACAACCCCTCCGGTCCGTGCTAGGCTGTGTGGCAATGGGGTAATGAAAACCATAGCGGTGTCCATGTCCTTGGCGTTGCTGCTCGGGGCCGAGGCCAAGCAAGGCTGCACCTGCCGCGCCAATGGCCAGGACTATGAACAGGGGCAGGTCGCCTGTATTCAAGGCAAGCTGGCACGCTGCGCCATGAACCTCAACAATTCCTCCTGGACGGTCATCGAAGACATATGCCCCGAGAGTTCCCTGCGCGATCCGGATCGCTTGCTTGCGCTGCTGCCGTTGCGGCCACGCTCGTCCTTGCCCTCCTGCTGAGCCGCGAAGGGGCGGCGGGCGCCAACCGCCCCGGCGATTTCGATTATCTCGTGCTGTCGCTGTCCTGGTCGCCAACCTATTGCGACGGGCCGGAGGCGCGGGTTGATACCCAGCAATGCGGGGCCGGCAAGCGCTTCGCCTTCGTGGTGCATGGGCTGTGGCCGCAATACGAGCGGGGCTGGCCGGAATATTGCCGGACAGCTGAGACCTGGGTGCCGCAAGAACAGATCGATCTCATGCTGCCGGTGATGCCGTCCAAACGGCTGATCATCCACGAGTGGAAGAAACATGGCGCTTGCCTGGGTTTGCCGATGCCCAAGTATTTTCTGGCCACCCGGCTGCTGTTCCAGAAGGTCAATATCCCGGCCCGCTATCTCTTGCCCCAGGCGCCGGTGCTGACCACGCCGCAGCAACTGGTCACCGACTTCGTCAAGACCAACCGCAATCTGAGGCCCGGCATGCTCTCGGTGCAATGCGGCAATGCGAAGGACCGCGCCCGGCTCTCGGAACTCCGAATCTGCATCGACAGGCGCGGCGATTTCCGGCAATGCGGAGCAAACGAGGCACGCCAATGCGGCGCGCAAACGCTGGTGATGCCGCCGGTGCGATAGGGATTTCGATGAAACGGGCACTTGTTTTCCAGCATATGGATCATGACCATCCGGGCCGCTTTCTCGACTATTTCGCCGAGGACGGAATCATGCCCGAGCCGGTGCGGCTGTTCGAAGGGCAGGCGATTCCGAATCTGGCGCCTTTTGACTTGCTGTTCGTCCTTGGCGGCGCCCAGGACACCTGGCAGGAGGACCAGCACCCGTGGCTTCGCGCCGAGAAAGAGGCGATCCGCGAATGGGTGATGGACCGGGCCAAGCCCTATTTCGGCGTGTGCCTCGGGCACCAATTGCTGGCCGCCGCCCTGGGTGGTGAAGTTGGGCTGGCGGCCGAGGGCGAGGTCGGGGTGTTCGATGTCGATCTTACCGAAGAGGCGCGCAGTCATCCTCTGATGCGGGACGTTGGCCCGCGCCACAAGGTCATCCAATGGCATACGGCGGAGGTGACACGCCCGCCGCAACAGGCCAGCGTGCTCGCCTCATCGCCGCTCTCCGCCGTGCAGGCGATGGCCATCGATGCGCACGCCTTGAGCACCCAGTTCCATTGCGAATTCTCCGCACAGACCATGGCCGGCTGGTCGTCGCTGCCGTCCTATATCGCCAATCTCGAAAAACATCGTGGGCCAGGCGCCTATGGGAGGCTGATGGCCGAGGCCTTGCCCGTCATGCCCCGGATGGCCGAGATGACGCGGCGGATGTACGATAATCTGATGGAGGCGGCGGGGTTGCGGAGGTGACACTTCCCCCACCCGCCTCGCTGACGCTCGGCACCCTCCCCGCAAAGGGGGAGGGATGAAGGAAGTTAGCGGAGCTTGATTCTTGTCAGCACTGTTCCCTTGCGGATGTCGATCACGATGATTTCGGTTCCGGTGTTGAGCGCCAGGCGGTCGCCGTCGAGATCCATCTGGTTGACGGTGGTGATGCCGTCTAGTGAAAGGCTTTTGGTTTCGGGCGGC
>JANPCA010000498.1:0-6312 GCA_031430715.1 Hyphomicrobiales bacterium
GAGTCCTTTCTGGACCCCGACGACGCTTTAGGCGGGTGAGGTCCTATTGGTGACGATTGTTTTCATGGTTCATTCCTTTGGCCACGTTGGCTCACCCTCAGCAGCTATCGCAGAATCTGATGGAAGTTTCCGGGACTTACAAGCCCCAAAGTTTGCAGGGTCAAAACAGGCCCAAAACCCTTATGGAATGGGGTTTTCTTGCGTATCGGGCGAAAATCTGTAGTGAGCCGCGAATCTGAAATGAGGCGGAATCTTGTCAACCGGTATCTTTTGGCGGCTCTATCTTGTCGAGGTGCAGGACTTCCACGGCAGTCCGCAACTGCGATGAGTGAGGCCCCATCGGATTGTAGGCGTCAAAGGAATTGAATCCGTCCCGGCGATGCCCAAGGAGTCGAGCAACAGTTGACTCCGGCACATCGGACCATTCCAGAATTGCCGTGGCGCGCCTTTTGATGGAATAGAGATTGATGAGGCCCCGGCGTTTGCCTTCGAGCTTGACGGCAATGCCCAACTTCGGCGCGGCATAGCCGAAAGCCTTGGTGAAGACGGTGGCCCTGCCCCGCTTCCCAACGCCACCGTGCTCAATCAAAAAGTCATCCGTCTTTCTGTCCTTGCATAGTCGTTCAACCATTGGTCTGAGTTTCGAGTGAATCGGCGCCTTGCGGACGCCAGCGGGGGTTTTGGATTTGCGGACGTTGAACCATCCGCCTTCCGTGTCGCCCACTCTCAGTTGCGCAACCTCTTCCGGCCTCAGTCCCGATAGTGCCATGATCCGAATGACCTGCCCCATGGATTCCGTTTCCGGCCATTTGGTCAACAGTGGCCCCATGTCCAAGATTGGCTGTTCTCGTTCGGTATCTGGCACCACCGGCACGGAAGGGCTGAGGCCCTTGAACGGGTTTTCTGAAAGGGCAATGACCTTGTTGCGCATGGCGAAGGCCCAAAGCGAATTGCCGATGCTGACCTTTTTCTTGATCGTTTTGACGTGCATGCCACCGGCCTGCATTTTCATCTTCCATCGCGCCGCAAGCTCAGGTGTGACGGATTCGATGATGAGCGGTTGCCCTTGGTTTTTAATGAAGGCTTCAAGTTCAGCCAAAGCCGTCTTGGCATCGTCGCGGGTCCGCCGCGAATGCGGTTGCGCCGTCTTCCTGTTGCCCTCAGTGTGCCAAGCCTCAATCGGCAGCACTGACCATGGCGTGGCAGCACCGTTCAGAATGTCGGCATAGGTGGTAGCAATCTCAGCGCCGCGCTTGGCCTGAATGTCCCAAACACGCTCCCGCATGTGTGCGCTGTTCTTGCCCGCTGCCCTCAGCCCGATGGCTTCCGATATGAGGTCACCACCTTCCATGATCTGGTTGCGAAGCCGGACGGCCTCAGCCTCATCCCTTGTATTGAGCGGCACCACATGCCGCTTGCCATCGCGCCAGAATTGCAACCGGAAATAACGTCCATGTTTCTCAAGATTTTTGACTTTCAGGGCCATGGCCTCACCAAATCCTCACCAGTTTTGGTGATACTATAGGCCGAAAACCCCTTATAATATATGAAAAACGGTGTTTTGGGTGGGTATCCTAGTCCCCCAGCCAATTCCAATTAGATCAATGACTTAACTCATACACTGGGCAAGAGTACAGGGTAGAAGTACTCGGCAGAATCCAGCCAATTTGATGCTTCCAAACGGCCAATTTGAGCCGTCACGGTCGCTGTTAACAATCTCAAACGCTGGCCTGCTCCCATCCGTTAGATGCGGCTCATCGCATCAAACCGAAGGAACCGAGGAAGCTGACTGAGGAACCGGGCGCACGTCTCGTCGCCACCTTGCGGCCAATGGAAGACGGCGAATGGCAAGCATCCTGCCGCATGATTGTGGACCGACTGGCATACGTTGATGTTGAAGCCATCGGCCCCAAAATCTTTAGCAGTGAACTGGAGGCCCGCACGTGGGCGCATGCGCACGCGTTGGCAAGAGGCTTCAAAAAGCTGGCAATCAGGGCGGCAACATTCCATTGACGCATGGACAATCGGTGTAGCAGCGCAGTAATATTGGTTGACGAATCGTCCCTGACACAGCGCGGGCCTCACTGTCTCAGAATTGGAGAACACATGGCGCGGAAACCCACCACAAAACCGCAACCTGAACCGGCTCGCCTATCGTCAGAACAAATGCGGCGCGCGATTCCACGTCTACAGCGCCGTGTTGAAGAACTGTCAGCGCTGAACTTGAACGCTTTGACCGAAGAGAACGGCGACAACACGCTCAAAGACCAAGAGAACAAAATAAACGCTACAGTGATGGATATCTATGGGCACAGTACGATTGAATTCCAGCGTTATTCAGTCGAAGACCTCAGCAGCTACCCAATGATATACACAAGCGACACTGACACAAGCTACAGGGCGCGGCTACAATACGTACGGCCCGCAGTTGCCTCAGCATTGAGCAATTTGAAGTCAGCGATTGAAATTTTGAAAGAATCCACCACTGAAGACGTCTTATCGGGGCCGGGGGCGGTCATTAGAGCTTACCAAGGGCTTGAACTCCATACCGAAATAGCGAGAGCGTCTTCCCAGCTCTATCAGGACAGTCACTACTCAAACGCGGTCGAAGCTGCTGTCAAAGCCCTAAATGGACTTGTGAGGCTGCGCAGTGGTCTAGATGTTGATGGCACAACTTTGATGGAGCAGGCATTTTCTCCAAACAACCCGAAACTCAAGTTCAATGCCCTCGCTGACCAGTCTGACAAGGATGAGCAGAAGGGTTTTATGATGATGTTTTCAGGAGCAGTATCAGGTCTGAGGAATCCAAGAGCACACGGATTTGTACAAGATGATCCAGAACGAGCATTGGAGTTTATAGCTTTCGTTAGCTTGCTCGCAAAACTACTGGACGGGGCAAAACCCTAGACAGTCCTTACTCGCCGAACAGAATTGTGTGCAGTATCAATGAGGTCCGTAAGTCCACTGAAAAGCGCTTTCATCTCGCCATCTGGCACCAATTCCTCTGACGACACGAGACGCCGGCGCACCTCAGCCTCTTGGCTTGCGGAAAATCGCAGGCCGGAGTTGTCCTGCTCGACAAGATCGAGCAGCATTGCTCCGACCTCGTCCTGACGGCTGGCCGGCAGGATCTTGGCTTGCTCAAAGGCACGTTCCAGGAGCTTGGTCATAGCGGTTCTCTATCACACGAAAAGGTTGCTGTTAGGTCAAGCCCCTCCCCCTGTCTCCCTATCGCCACACCCCGCCAGTTCCGCGCATCCCGTAAATCTTCTGTTAACCATGTGGCCCCACAGTCGGCTGATCACGTGCCGTGCCTTCTTGTGACGTTCACTGGGGTCCACTATGAGCACCAAGCCTGCCTTTGCCACCGCCGCGCCCGCCGACGCCCTTCATGCCGGCGACATATTCGGTGCGTTCTCAAAAGCTTACGAACGCGAAAAACAGGACAGCCTGTCCATTCAGGACTATCTCGAAGGCTGCCGCAACGATCCCGGCATGTATGCCTCGGCACCCGAGCGCATGGTGGCGGCGGTGGGCGAGCCGAAGTTCCTCGACACCAGCGCCGATCCGCGCTTGGGCCGGATTTTCTTGAACCGGACAATCAAGATCTATCCGACCATGACCGGCTTCTTCGGCATGGAGGACACCATCCAGCGCGTGGTAAGTTATTTCCAGCATGCGGCGCAAGGTCTCGAGGAGAGGAAACAGATCCTTTACCTCTTGGGGCCCGTCGGCGGCGGCAAGTCCTCGCTGGCCGAGCGCCTCAAGCAATTGATGGAGCAGCAGCCCATCTATGTGTTGAAAGCGGGCGACGAGTTGAGCCCGGTCTTCGAATCACCGCTCGGATTGTTCAATCCCGAAACCATGGGCGGCCTACTTGAATCGAAATACGGCATCGCGCGGCGCCGCTTGACCGGAACGTGCTCGCCCTGGGCGACCAAGCGCCTGGATAAGTTCGGCGGCGATCTGTCGAAATTTTCCGTCGCCAAGTTATATCCCTCGCGGCTGCGCCAGATCGGCGTCGCCAAGACCGAACCGGGCGATGAAAACAATCAGGATATCTCGGCTCTCGTTGGCAAGGTCGACATCCGCAAGCTCGAACACTTCAGCCAGCACGATCCCGACGCCTACAGCTATTCGGGCGGCCTGAACCGCACCACGCAAGGCCTGCTCGAATTCGTCGAAATGTTCAAGGCGCCCATCAAGGTGCTGCATCCGCTGCTGACCGCCACCCAGGAAGGAAATTATGCCGGGACCGAAAATCTCGGCGTCATCCCCTACCAGGGCATTATCCTCGCCCATTCCAACGAATCGGAATGGACGCAGTTCCGCAACAACAAGAACAACGAGGCCTTCCTCGACCGCATCTGCGTGGTCAAGGTGCCCTATTGCATGCGGGTCAGCGAAGAGACGAAAATCTACCAGAAACTTCTCGAGGGCAGCGAGCTGCAGAACTCCGCCTGCGCGCCCGAAGTGCTCGAAATCCTCAGCCGCTTCTGCGTGCTGTCGCGGCTGAAGGAGCACGAGAATTCGCCGCTCTATTCGAAGATGCGCGTCTACAACGGCGATAACCTGAAAGACACCGACCCCAAGGCCAAGTCGATCCAGGAATACCGCGATGCGGCGGGCGTCACCGAGGGCATGACCGGCATCAGCACCCGCTTTGCTTTCAAGGTGCTTTCCGAGACCTTCAATTTCGACAACGAGGAAATCGCCGCCGACCCGGTGCATTTGATGTATGTGCTGGAGCAGGCCGTGAAGCGCGACCAGTTGCCCAAGGAAACCGAAGACCGCTATTTGAATTTCATCAAGTCGGAGGTGGCGCCGCGCTATGCCGAGTTCATCGGCCGGGAAATCCAGAAGGCCTATATCGAATCCTATTCCGAATATGGCCAGAACCTCTTCGACCGCTACATCACCTATGCCGATGCCTGGATCGAGGAGCAGGATTACAAGGACCCCGACACCGGCCAGATGTTCGACCGCCAGGTGCTCGATTCCGAATTGTCGAAGACCGAGAAACTGGCGGGGATCGCCAACCCCAAGGACTTCCGCAACGAGGTCGTCAAGTTCGCGCTGAGGGCCAGAGCCAACAACCATGGCAAGAACCCGTCCTGGTCGAGCTACGAGAAGATCCGCGAGGTCATCGAGAAGCGCATGTTCAGCCAGATCGAGGACCTGCTGCCGATCATCAGCTTCGGCACCAAGAAGGATTCCAAGACCGACAAGCAGCACGCCGAATTCGTGCAGCGCATGATCTCGCGCGGCTATACCGAACGCCAGGTGCGCCGCCTTGTCGAATGGTACATGCGCGTGCAGAAGGCCGGGTGAGTGGGCGCGAGTTCAAATCATGCCGCAACTCATCGACCGGCGCCTCAACCCGCGTGACAAGAGCCTCGGCAACCGCCAGCGCTTTCTAAAGCGGGCCAGGGCCCAGATCAAGGAGGCCGTCGACCGCGCGGTGAAGGACCGCGGCATCGCCGACGCCGGCAAGGGCGGCAAGATCGGCATCGTCTCGAAGGGCATCAACGAACCGCGCTTCCGCCATGCTCAGGATGGCAACCGGCAATGGGTCATGCCCGGCAACAAGGAATTCGTGGCCGGCGATGAGATCGACAAGCCGCCAGGCGGTGGCGGCGGCGGTGCCGGCGGCAAGGAAGCTTCGAGCGGCGGCGACACAGAGGACGACTTCGTCTTCACCCTTTCCCAGAATGAATTCCTAGACATCCTGTTCGACGATCTCGAGCTTCCCGATCTGGTCAAGATATCGGTCAAGGACAGTTGTGCGTCCGAACCGCATCGCGCCGGTTTCACCAACTCGGGGCCGCAGCCGAACTTGAACGTGCTGCGCACCATGCGCAACAGCTATGGCCGCAGGCTGGCGCTGAGCCGTCCGTCGCTGGCCAGCATCGAGGCGCTCGAGGCGGAATTGAAAGCCCTCGAGGCCGAGGGCGAACTCGATGTCGAAACGCAACGCCGCATCGTCGAACTCTATGCCGAGATCGACACGCTGAACCGCCGCCGCCGCTCGATCTCCTATATCGACCCGCTCGACATCCGCTACAACCGCTTCGAACAGCGCCCCGTTCCCAAGGCCAAGGCGGTGATCTTTTGCCTGATGGACGTCTCGGGCTCCATGGGCGAGCACGAGAAGGATCTGGCCAAGCGCTTCTTCGTGCTGCTGCATTTATTCCTGCGCCGCAAGTACCAGCGCGTTGATCTGGTGTTCATACGGCACACGCACGCGGCAAAAGAAGTGGACGAGGAAGAATTCTTCAACAGCCAGGAATCGGGAGGCACCGTGGTCTCAAC
>JANPCA010000499.1:0-9860 GCA_031430715.1 Hyphomicrobiales bacterium
CCGATTTTCTGGTGGTGATCGAGACCGGACGCATCCGCTTAGGCCTCGACAGTGCCGCGGGCCGCGAGTTGACGATCCGCCACGCCGGGCCCGGCGCTGTCATTGGCGAAATGGCCGTGCTCGACAATCAGAGCCGCTCCGCCGATGCCGTTGCGGCCACGCAAACCCGCGGCCTCGTCATCCGCCGCGCCGCCTTCGAGCAGCTCCTGTCCGGACACCCCGGCCTGGCGCGGGCCGTCATCCGCTACCTCGTCTCGCGCCTGCGTGACACCACCTATCAGCTCGAATCGCTGGCCCTTTACGATTTAAGCGCCCGACTGGCGCGTTTCCTCCTGGCCTCGCTCCGCCAGGTCCATGGCGGCAGCCCGCCGCCGGTGGCCAGTCTGGCCCTTGACCTCGATCAATCGGATATCGCCGCCATCCTTGGCGCCAGTAGGCCCAAGGTCAATCGCGCCTTCGCCGATCTTCTGAAAAGCGGCGCCATCAGCCGCCGGGAGGGTGGCCTGATCTGCCATGCCGAACGCCTCGGCGCCATCGCCGAAGCCGGAAGCGAGTAAGGCCGTGGCACTTTTCACCGCGCGCCCAGTGTTGCGAACCATGCTGGCCGGCCTTGCCACCGCCATCACCGCCGCGGCCGTCATCTATGCCGAACCCGAATTTGCGGTGGCGGCGCGCGAGCAGGCGCTCGATGGGGTTTCGCAGATTGTCCCGCCGCCCCAGGCCGCGGAGGTCGCCGTGGTCGATATCGATGCCGCGTCGGTGAGCGTCATGGGCGGCTGGCCGTGGCCGCGCCGCCAACTGGCGGAACTCATCGAAAGGATCGCCGCCGCGAAGCCTTCGGCGATCGCCCTCGACATTGTCCTTGCCGGCGGTTGCGGCGAGAGCGATCCTGGCAATGCCGACTTGGCCAGCGCCTTGCGGGCGGCACCCGCCACCATCGGTTTCGTCATGTCCGATGGCGCGGCAACGCCGCCCGTCCTCTCAGCCGTGGCGCTCCGCCCGCCTGTAGCGGTGCCGGAGCTTTGGCAAAGTTTCGGCGCCGAACTGCCCTGCCCGGAGTTCATCGAAGCGGCGCAGGGGCTGTCGAGCGTCTCCCTGGCCGGCGGCACGTCGGCGCTGGTCAGGACCGTGCCGGCCATGATGGGCGTGGGCGGCGACCTCTACCCGGGTCTCGGCCCCGATGCCGTGCGGCTTGCCGCAGGCGCCGGCACCATCATCGTCACCGGTGCCGGCGACCCGGTGATTTCGATCGGCGAAAGCCTGGCGCATATCGACCGGGCCGGCGACCTCCGGCTCAGGGCCACGGGTCCCGCCTCTTGGGCTAGCCGCACCATACCGGCCAGCGCCGTGGCGGCCGCCGGCCCACAGCGCTTGGCGGGCAAGATCGTTTTCCTCGGCAGCAGCTTGGCCCAGCTCGGAGCGCTGCGGCCGACTGCCGCAAGCCCGGTAACACCCTCCGTCCAGATCCATGCCGACATCGCTTCGGGCCTCATCCGCAACAGCCTGCCATGGCGCCCGTCGATCGGCCTCCTGCTCGAAACGCTTGTCACGCTGCTTGGCGGGGCATTGGTGGTGCTGGCCGCCTTGCGCCTCAAACCCGTGGCCAGCGCCGTTGTCACTCTCCTTGCCGCCGGTTTCCTGGCGGGCGCCACCGTCCTGGCCTATCTGGCAACGGGCCTTGCCTTCGATCCGCTGCTGCCCGCCTGCGGCCTGCTGGCATCGGGCGTGGTCAGCGGGCTGTCGCAATATTCCGCCGCGCGGGCCGCCGAAACCGCCATCCGCTTGAGCTTCGAGCAGCGCCTGCCGCGGTCCATCGTGGCCAAACTGGCACGGGCCGGAGCCGACTTGCGCCTCGAAGGCGAGGAGCGCGTGGTGACCGCCCTCTTCACCGATATCGAAGGCTTCACGGCGATGACCGCGGCGGCGGGTCCCCGCGAGCTGATCCGCCTGCTCGACGGTTATTTCGAGGGCGTCACCCGCCTTGTCTCCGAAGCAGGCGGCATGGTCGACAAGATCGTCGGCGACGCGGTCCATGTCTTCTTCAACATGCCGCTTGATCTCGAAGGCCACCCGGCCAGGGCGCTGGCCTGCGCCGAAGCCATCATCGCCTTCTCGGAAGAATACCGTCAGCGCGAGGATGCCAGGCGCTTCGGCTTCGGCCGCACCCGCATCGGCATCGAAACCGGCACGGTCATCGCGGGCGACGTCGGCGGTCACGGCAAAATCGACTACACAGCCTATGGCAACGCGGTGAATATCGCCGCCAGGCTTCAGGAGGCCAACAAGCAGACCGGCACCAGCATCCTCGCTGGTCCCAGCCTCGAGGCCTTGAACCCGCCTGGCTGGAGCTTCGACAGCCCCGGCAACTTCGACATCCGCGGCATCGGCTCCATGCCAATCTATGCGCCAAGGCGCGGCGGGAAAACCGTGCGGCTTTAGAGTCCCACGCTCTTCAGTGCCGCGTCGATCCGCGGCTTCTTCCACCGCCCCACCTTGCCGGGCGCCTGACCCGCGGTGGCGATATCGACGCCCTGGCCCTTGCGCAACCGGCGCGTAACGCCCGCCGCCTCGACCTCGACCACCCCGCGCACCACGAACACCCCGAACACCCCCTTGCTGGGTCCGGCAAAGAAACGTGTTCCCCTGACCGCGATCAGGCCGAATTGCGACTTTATGGAAATATCGAGCTTGGGCAGATCGTCGGCCCGGTCGAGCAGCATGGCGCCTTCACCCAATTCCAGCACGCCGCCGGACTCGGCCACGAAGCGGTCGATGAGCAGCCGCGCCCGGCTGCCGAGATGCACCGTGGTGCGGCCTGCCAGTTCGAGCCTGGCGAAACTTTTCGCCGCCGTCTCGACCGAATCCTTGAGCATCAAGGCAGCGCCCGAGGCCAGATCGCGCACGTCCTGGACCTGGCGGGCCACCACCGTGCCACGCACATCGGCGGCTTCGCCAATCTCCTCCGTGGCGGCGCGCGCGCCGGAGCCGATAAGCACGGCCGGGATTGCCGCCAGCACCATGCGGCGATTGCAACGCAACTCGAACAAATCACGCATGGCCGTACTCCTCACATGAGATCATGCCGCCAGCTTAGCCCAAAGTCCTAGCCCTGTCACAGTCCGCGGCGGTGTTCCCCGGGGAACTGCGCGTGCCCCCCGGCCGGCCTAGCCTGGCCCCTCAGACAGCAAACCTGCTGACGAGATCACAAGGGAAAATGACATGGCCAACATCAATTACAGCGGTGGCGACCAGACGGTAACCGGAAGCCAGAACGCCGACAGTATTTTCGCGACCCCGATCTTCAATCCCTTCGGTGGCACCCTGATCGCCGCCAACGGCCGGGACACGGTGTTCGGCCTCGGCGGCGACGACGTCATTTTCTCCGGCGAGAACAACGACACCCTGTTCGGCGGCAGCGGCAATGACGAATTGCGTGGCGGCGACGGCAACGACATTCTCTTCGGCGGCACCGGTTCCGACAGTTTGGAGGGTGGCGACGACAGCGATGTGATCAACATCGAAACCAATCTGACGTCCTTCGGCACCGACACGATTTCGGGCGGCGATGGCTTCGATACCATCCGTTTCAATACGGCCACCGTCACCGAGCATTTTCTCGGCAATCCAACCTTCGCCGTCCAGGGCGCCGCGCGCGGCGTGTCCGTCAATCTTGTCAATTTCTTCGTGCCCGGCATCGTCGGCGACTTTCAACTTCTTACCGATGACGACGGCAGCGTCTCTTCCTTCTTGACCCAGACCCGCGGCCGCATCGTCGATGAGGGCGGCGACAGCGCCGTCCTCGCCGACGTCGAACAGTTCGACTTGACTCTTTTCGGCGATTTCTTCCTCGACTCGAGCGCCAGCCACACCATCAACGGCGGCGGCGGCAACGACTTCATCAGCGGCGGCCGCGGCTTTGATGTCATCAACGGCGGCACCGGCACCGACACGGCGCTCTACGGATCCGCCACCTCGGCCGTCTCGGTCTCCCTCCTCGACTTCGGTTCGGGCGGCAGCGCCACCGACGGCCTCGGCACCAGCGATACCTTGATCAGCATCGAAAACGTCCATGGCTCGAGTTTCAACGACTTCGTTCTGGGTGATGGAACTTCCAACACCATCCTGGGCTTTGCTGGCAACGACACCATCCTCGCCGGCTCCGGCACCGACACGGTGCGCGGCGGCGACGGCAACGACTTCCTGCGCGGCGGCAGCGGTAACGACACGGTCGATGGCGGTGCTGGCACCGACACGGCCGAGTTCCTCGACTGGAACGGCTTTACGTCCGGTTTCCTGTCGACGGTTCGCGGCGCCATCACACTCGGCGAAGGCACGGCCAGCAGCACCGCCGTATTGACCCGCACGGCCTTTCTTGGAACCTTCGTCAACATCACAACGCTCGAAGCCGACACGCTCACCGGCATCGAGAACGTCAATGGCAGCGATCATTCCGACACCATCACCGGCAACAGCCTCGCCAATATCCTGAACGGCGACGGCGGCAACGATACCATCGACGGCGGCAGGGGCTCAGACACCCTGAACGGCGGCGACGGCGTCGACACGGCCAAGTTCATCTCCGGCAACGGCTTCCTGTTCACCACGGTCAATGCCTCGCTGGCCACTGGACAGGCCACCGTCGCGCGCTCTGTCTTCACCATCAACGGCCTAGTTACCACCACCGATACCGACACCCTGAGCGGCTTCGAAAACCTGACCTCTGGCTCGGGAAACGATCGGCTCACCGGCAATTCCGTCGGCAACATCCTCGATGGCGGGGCGGGCAGCGACACCCTGGCAGGCCTCGGCGGCGGCGACATCCTGATCGGCGGCGAGGGAATCGATACGGCCGACTACAGCGCCTCAGGCGCCCCAGTAATTGTCAACTTGGGCCTTGGCACCGCTTCAGGCGGCGACGCCCAGGGCGACACATTCCAGTCGATTGAGAATCTGACGGGATCCGCAGGAAAGGACCTGTTGACCGGTTCAGCCGGCATCAACATCATCAAGGGCAACGGCGGCGATGACACGATCAATGGTGGTGCCGGTGCCGACACGCTCGATGGCGGCGAAGGGTTCGACACGGCCGACTATCGCGGCACAGGAGCCGTGGACATCGATCTGGCCCAGGGCATCGCCGCTGGCACGGCGGCGGGCGACACCTATGTGAGCATCGAAGCCTTCCTCGGCGGCGATGGCGCCGACACCATGAAGGGCGACGGCGCGGACAACACATTCAATGGTTTCGGCGGCCAGAACACGCTCATCGGCCGTGGCGGCAACGACACGCTGACCGGTGGCGCCGGCGAGGACATTCTTCAGGGCGGCGCCGACGACGATACGCTCACCGGCAACGGCAAGGCCGATGTGCTTGAGGGCAATGGCGGCATCGACACCCTGTCGGGCGGCGCCGGACTCGACCGCATCGATGGCGGCATCGGCGGCGACGTGATGACCGGCGGCGGCGCCAGCGACACCTTCATCTTCACCGGCGGCAATGCCGGACAGGATCAGATCACCGACTTCCAGGACGGCACCGACGTGATCGAATTCGACACCAACCTCGTCGGCAGCTTCAGCGATCTTGGCCTCACCGGCAACGGCACCGATCACGTGCTGATCACCTATGGCGGCGAGTCGATCGAACTCTTTGGCGTCAATCCCATCACCCTGACGGCGGCCGACTTCAATATTCTCTGAAGACCGTCCGATCGTTTCCGATCCTCCCCCTCCCGGTGGGGGAGGTGGCGCCGGAGGCGTCGGAAGGGCAAGAGCTTAAACCCCCTGGCTCTTCTCCGCCCGGCGCCCCGGCGTCTAGTCTTTGTCCAGTGCCGGAATGGCCTGCATGCGCCGCCGTGCGTGTGCGCCGCAACATGGAACAGCGCTTGACTGCCAGGCGCATTTGCAATTGTATGACATAACGGGATGGCGGGCACACCAACCGCGTCCTGAGGAAAACAGAATAGCGGCTCGAGGCCCCGCCAGTGCGTGATTGTCACGCCCGGCCTCTAAAGGGAGAATATCGATGACGATCAATCGCCGTAAACTGATGCAGGCCACCCTGGGTGGTTTCGTAATCGCCGGATTCAGCGTCCGTCCGGGCTATGCGGAACTGCCGAAGCTGGCCAAGAAGGACAAGTACAAGGTCGGCTTCGCGCAGACCGAGAGCAACAATCCCTGGCGCCTCGCCCAGACCGCCAGCATGAAAGCCGAGGCCGAGAAGCGCGGCTGGCAGCTGGTCTACACCGATGCCGCCGGCTCGGCGGCAAAGCAGGTCGCCGACGTGCGCTCGATGATCGCCCAGAGGGTCGATGTCATCCTGCTGGCACCGCGCGAGGAAAAGCCGTTGATCCCGGCCGTCATGGAAGCCAAGAAGGCCGGCATCCCGCTGCTCTTGATCGACCGCAACGTCGTTCAGTTGCTGGCCAAGGGCGGCGAAGGCTACGTCGCCTTCATCGGCTCGGAGTTTGTCCAGGAAGGCGTGCAGGCCGCCGGAGTGCTGACCGCGGCGATGGGCGGCAACGCCAAGATCATCGAATTGCAGGGCACGGTGGGAAGCTCGCCCGCCAACGACCGCATGTCGGGCTTTGCCACCTACATCAAGGACCATCCGGGCATGCAGATCATTGCCTCCCAGTCCGGCGACTTCGCCCGCGACAAGGGCCGCCAGGTTTTCGAAACCCTCTATCAGGCCCATCCGGAGGCGACAGCGCTCTATTCCCACAACGACGAAATGACCATGGGCGCCATCGCCGCCTTGGAAGCGGCGGGCAAGGTTGCGGGCAAGGACCTGATCATCGCCTCGATCGACGGCACCAAGGACGCCACCCAGGCGTTGCTTGACGGCAAAGTGCTGGTGGTCGTCGAATGCAATCCGAAGTTCGGCCCGGCGGCCTTCGCCGCCATCGAGAAATACGGCAACGGCGAAACGCTCGAGCCAAAGCTGGTCAATACCGACCGCGTCTTCACCAAGGACAACGCCGCCGCCTATATGCCGGAAGCCTACTAAATCCTACAAAGGCGACTGTGACAGGTGGGAGCCCCTTGGCTCCCACCTCATTCTTGTGTTCAATGGCAGCCACGATGACCGCCAATCTTCTCTCCATGCAGGCGATTTCCAAGAGCTTCGGCGGTGTGCCGGCGCTTATCGAAGCCTCGCTCGAAGTCACGCCCGCCGAAATCATGGGACTGGTCGGCCAGAACGGGGCCGGCAAGTCGACGATGATCAAGATCCTGAACGGCGCCTACGTGCGCGATTCAGGATCGATCGAATTCAACGGCGCGCCATGGACGGCGGGTTCCCCGCAACAGGCCCAGCGCGCCGGCATCAGCACCATCTTCCAGGAAATCAATCTCATCCACTACCGCTCGGTGGCCGAGAACATTTATCTCGGCCGCGAGCCGCGCCGCTTCGGCCCCCTGCTCGACTGGAAGAAGATGAACGATGGCGCGCGCGCGCTGCTCAAGCGCTTCGATGTCGCGGCCGACGTCACGCGCCCGCTCGGCGATTTCTCCACCGCCATCCAGCAGATGGTGGCCATCGCCCGCGCTGTTTCGTTCGAGGCGAAGCTCGTCATCATGGACGAGCCGACCTCTTCGCTTGACGAAGCCGAAGTCGCCGTCCTGATGCGCACCGTCCGCCAGCTCAAGGCCGACGGCGTCGCCGTCATCTTCGTCACCCACAAGCTCGACGAGCTCTATCAAATCTGCGACCGCGTCACCATCATGCGTGACGGCAGGACCGTCGCCGTGCAGCCCATGGCCTCGATTTCCAAGCTGCAGCTCGTGGCCTCGATGCTGGGCCGCGACCTTGCCGACGTGAAGGCGAGCGGCGCCACGGCCTTCGACAAGGTGTCCCATGCCATTGGCGGCGAACTTCTGTCGGCGCGCAACATCGCGGTCGGCTACCGCGTGCATGACGTGAGCTTCGACGTGCGCAAGGGCGAGATCATCGGACTGGCCGGACTGCTGGGTTCCGGCCGCACCGAAACGGCCCGCGCCGTCTTCGCCGCCGATCCGAAATCCAGGGGCGACATCACATTCAACGGCAAGGCGGCAGCGTTCCGCTCGCCGCGCGACGCCATTGCGGCGGGCATGGGTTACTGCTCGGAAGACCGCAAGACGCAAGGCATCATTCCCGGCATGTCGGTCGCCGAGAATCTGACGTTGGCCCTCATGCCGGCGCTCACCCGCTCCGGCATGCTCGACGTGGCCAGGCAGCGCCAGGTGGTCGAGCGCTTCATCAAGGAAATCGGCATCAAGTGTTCAAGCCCGGACCAGAAAATCCGGGAACTGTCGGGCGGCAACCAGCAGAAGGTGCTGCTGGCCCGCTGGCTGTGCATGAACCCCAAGTTCCTCATTCTCGACGAGCCGACCCGCGGCATCGATGTCGGCGCCAAGGCGGAGATCCAGAGCCTCATCCGCAAGCTCGCCCTCGAAGGACTGGGCGTGCTGATGATCTCCTCCGAACTCGAGGAAATTGTCGAAGGCGCCGACCGCGTCTTCATCTTGAGGGAAGGCATCAGCGTGAGCGAGCTTGGCAAGCAGCAGGTCACCGAGGGCGCCGTCATGCATGCCATGGCCCATGGTTCATCACCCGCTGGCAGCGACGGGCAAGCCCCCGCATGACTGACCTCGGAACCTTCCTCAAGCGCTACGGCGTCTATCTCGCCGTCATCCTGCTCATCGTCTTCAATCTCGCCGTCACCCCGAACTTCATTTCGATGCGCACGGTGTCGATCAATTTTTCCCAGGTGGTGATGATCGTCATCGTCGCGGTCGGCATGACCCTGGTGATCGCCACCGGCGGCATCGACCTCTCGGTCGGCGCCCTGATGGCCATTGCCGGCGCCCTGTCGCCGATGTTTTTCGCCACGGCAGCACCCGAAAATCTCTATTGGGGCATTGCGCTCGGCATCGCAATCCCGGTGCTGGTGGCAGGCCTGTTCGGGCTGTTCAATGGTTTTCTCATCACCCAGTTCGGCATCCAGCCGATCATTGCCACGCTGATCCTGTTCATCGCCGGGAGGGGCATCGCCCAGGTGTGGACCAATGGCGACCTGCAGGTCTTCAAGGTGCCGGAGTTCCAGGCCATCGCCATTGGCCAGGTGCTGTGGCTGCCCTTCGAAGTCTATATCATGTTCACGCTGGTGATCATCTCCGCCTTCATCCTGGGCAAGACGGTTTTCGGGCGCCAGGTGCTGGCGGTCGGCGGCAATGAGGCGGCAGCGCGGCTGGCTGGCGTTCCGGTCACCCGCGTGAAGCTCCTCGTCTACATGATCTCCGGCCTGTGCAGCGGCATCGCCGGGCTGCTGTTCATCGCCAAGAACTCGGCCGCCGACGCCAACCTGATCGGCATGGGACTGGAACTCGACGCCATCGCCGCCGTGGCCGTCGGCGGCACGCTTCTGTCGGGGGGCCGCGCCACCATCATTGGCACGCTGATGGGCGCCCTCATCATCCAACTCGTCAAGGCGACGCTCCTGGCCAACGGCGTGCCCGATGCGGCAGCACTCGTCGTCAAGGCCTGCCTCATCATCCTTGCCGTGTGGCTGCAGCGCCAGGAGCATGCATGATGGGCGGGTTCCGCTTCCAGCCCAGCCATGGCGTCATCCTGGCGCTGGTGCTCATCACGCTCATCGCCGGCTGGCGTTACCAGGAAAACTACTTCCTGAGTGTCTACAATATCCAGACCGTGCTGCGCTACAATTCCATGTTCGCGCTGGTGGCGCTCGGCATGTGCTTTGTCATCATGACCGGCGGCATCGATCTCTCGGTGGGCACGGTGGCGGCACTTGCCAGCGTCGTCTCGGCACATTTGAGCCCCTATGGCCTGTTGCCCGGCGTGCTCGGCGGATTGG
>JANPCA010000500.1:0-2323 GCA_031430715.1 Hyphomicrobiales bacterium
CGCGCATCGAAATCGCCGTCGGCAAGCTCAAACGCTTCAAGCGTATCGCCCTCCGCTGCGAGAAGACCGCAACGAACTTCGGCTCATTCGTAGCGCTCGCCGCAGGATTCAACTTGATCCAATTCGTCCACACGGCCTAGCGTTCTCACGTGGATTGGTATTCGGTACGTCCGTAAAAACTTGGTTGAGATGAGGCGGGGACGCGGAGTTAGTCAACAGGCCCTGAACGCGGCGAATAGGGCGAACGCGATCCAGATTGACGCACAGCGCCGACTTGAGCGACCATATCTGCATGTTGGGAAACTCGCCGCGAATGAGCTGGGTAGGTATTTCGAGGGTGAGCCAAAAGTTGACTTCAAATTCGAAAATCGAGGGAAAAGCGCCGCGGTCCTTGAGTCCTATTGCGTTCGCCTTGAAGACTCGCCGGGGCAAATCCCCGGCCGTGCTCCGTCGAGCCAAGTGTGGCGGACTTACGAGGTAATCCAACCCAACGGGGAAATGCTGAATCCCATAACGGTTGCAGTAAGAGGTGCGACTATGGACCAGTCCTATGATGGGGTCGCCAGACACAGGCTCGTGCTTCATGGATACGTCACCTACGCCGATCAGATGGGAGCCATCCATCGAGACTATTTCTGCTTGCGGGGGACTACGACAGGGTATTTCACCGGGGCGGGCGGCGCCAAGCACAATCGGCGTCTGACAAAATATCCCAAGCCAAATCCCGGCAAGAAAGGCGGGCCACCGCATGACGGCGGCCCTACATCACAACCCCCTGCATCTTAGGCCTCCGGCCGGGTGCGCTTCCTACACAATGCCGCAGCCCGCCACAATTCAAAGCGCTTTGGTGATGCGGTAGACCGCCCCTGCATAATCATCGGTCACATAGAGCGCCCCGTCCGGCGCCTGCACGATATCGACCGGCCGGCAAATCACCTGCTCATTTTCTTCGCAACCCGAAAGAAATACCGATTCCGAGGGTCCGGTAGAGGTGATCGAGAGCCGCACGATTCGATATCCGGCCTTTTTTGAGCGGTTCCACGACCCGTGTTCGGTGATGAGAGCTTCCCCCGGGCCGATGAAACGGAGAGCCAGCGGCGCCACGTGGCCGCCGAGGCCGTGGTATTGGGGCTCGGGCGCAAATCCGGCGGGGCGCGAGGCATGGAGACCGGGGTCTGCGACATCGGACCCATGAACATAGGGCCAGCCATAGTGCTTGGCCCTCGCGATGAGGTTCACCTCATCGTCGGGAACATCGTCGCCCAGCCGGTCGCGGCCATTGTCGACGCCGTAGAGCAGGCCCGTCCCCGGCTCCCAGTCGAAACCCACCGTATTGCGCAGGCCCCGCGCGAAGATTTCCGGCTCCCCGCCCTCCTTGAAGCGGATGATGGCGGCCCGCCACGGATGCTCCTCGATGCAGGCATTGCAGGAGGAGCCGATGGACAGATAGAGAAAGCCGTCCGGCCCGCGCTTCAGGGTGCGCGTCGAATGCCCAGCCCCGCCGGGGATGCCTGCCGTGATGCCGCGGCGGTTGGCTAGGCTCCGGCCATCGAAATCATAGGCCACCACGCCGGTCTCCTCGGCAACGAACAGCTTGGCTCCTTCCAGAACCAGACCATGGGCACCAGCAAGACCGCGGGCCAGCACCTCAAGTCCGTCACTCTCGCCGTTGCCGTCGCGGTCCGCCTTGACCAGCGTGATGGTGTCATTGCGATGGTCCGAAACCAGCAGATCGCCCGACGCCGTCATGACCATCAGCCGCGGGCTGCCGAGACCGCGCGCATGGATTTGGAAGGAATAGCCGTCCGGCACTTTGATCCGTTCACGGATCATCTTGTCCCAGTCGCCATCCGTCGCCGCCAGGACGGGCGCATTGACCGCCCCGAACCACCACCACGCGGCGGCAGCCGAGACGGCGAGAAGCGCGATCAGCATCAGGAGCAGGCGGCGCAGCATGGGAAACCTCCAGGCGATACTAAGCCCGATCCGCGCCCGGAGGTCCAGCGCCGCCGATCACGTTCGCTTGAACACCATCCCCTCATGCTGAGGTGCCCTCCGCAGGAGGGCCTCGAAGCATCGTACACCGGGCGCATCCCTCGAGGCTTTGCTTACGCAAAGCGCCTTAGGATGAGGAGGTGGGAGGTCGCCTAGAACAGCCCGGCGATCTGCCCCTTTTCATCCAGCCCGATCACCTCGGCGCTTGGCACCTTTGGGAGACCCGGCATGGTCATGATGTCGCCGCAGACGACGACGATGAACTCGGCGCCCGCCGACAATCTCACCTCGCGGATCGGCACCACGTGGTTGATGGGGGCGCCCTTCA
>JANPCA010000501.1:0-2004 GCA_031430715.1 Hyphomicrobiales bacterium
CGCTCGTCGAACTCGGGGTTGATCAGGTCGAAATCATTGCCGGCCTTCAGGCGCAGGCCAAAGGTCTGGATGCGCTTCTCGATCACCGCCGGGCGGCCGATCAAAACCGGACGGGCGATGCGCTCATCAACCATCACCTGCGCTGCGCGCAGGACACGCTCCTCCTCGCCCTCGGCCAGCACCACGCGATTCTTCTTCTTCGCCACCGTCGCCGCACGGGCGGCTTCGAAGATCGGCTTCATCAAGAGGCCAGAGTGATAGACGAACTGCTCCAGCTGGTTGCGGTAAGCGTCAAAGTCGGTGATCGGATGGGTGGCGACCCCGGAATCCATCGCCGCGCGGGCGACCGCCGGCGACACCTTGGCGATCAGGCGCGGGTCGAATGGCTTGGGAATCAGGTATTCCGGGCCGAACGAGAGGTCGCTGGTGCCGTAGGCCATGGCGACGATTTCGCTCTGCTCCGCCTGCGCCAATTCGGCGATCGCGCGCACCGCCGCGATTTCCATTTCCGGCGTGATGGTGGTGGCACCGACATCGAGCGCGCCGCGGAAAATGAACGGAAAACAAAGCACGTTATTGACCTGGTTGGGAAAGTCGGTGCGACCGGTGCACATCACCGCATCGTCGCGCACCGCCTTGACCAGGTCGGGCATGATTTCCGGGTGCGGATTGGCCAGCGCCAGGATCAGCGGGCGCGCCGCCATCTGCTTGACCATGTCCTGCTTCAACACGCCGCCGGCCGACAGGCCGAGGAAGATGTCGGCGCCGGCGATCACATCACCAAGGGTGCGACCGGGAATGTCCTTGGCGAAGCGCGCCTTGTTTTCATCCATTTCCTCCTTGCGGCCGGCATAAACCACGCCGGCGATGTCGGTGACGATGATGTTTTCCATGCGCATGCCGAGCTTGATCAGGAGGTCCATGCAGGTCAGCGCCGCAGCACCGGCGCCGGAGGCCACCAACCTGACTTGCCCGATCTCCTTGCCGACCACCTTCAAGCCATTGAGAATCGCCGCGCCGACGATGATCGCGGTGCCGTGCTGATCGTCATGAAACACCGGAATCTTCATCCGTTCGCGCAGCTTGCGCTCGACATAGAAGCATTCCGGCGCCTTGATGTCTTCCAGATTGATGCCGCCAAAGGTGGGCTCGAGCGCAGCGATGATCTCGACCAATTTTTCCGGATCGCGCTCGTCGATTTCAATATCGAAGACGTCGATGCCGGCGAACTTCTTGAACAGCACCGCCTTGCCTTCCATCACCGGCTTGGAAGCCAGCGGCCCGATCGCGCCCAGACCCAGCACCGCGGTACCGTTGGTGATCACCCCGACCAGGTTGCCGCGCGATGTCATGTGCCGCGCCTCGCCCGGATCGCGCACAATTTCCTCGCAGGCATAGGCCACGCCCGGCGTGTAGGCCAGCGCCAGATCGTTCTGGTTCACCAGTTGCTTGATCGGCGTGACCGCGATCTTGCCCGGCTGCGGGTAGCGGTGGTAATCAAGCGCGGCTTTCTTGAGTTGCGCGCGGGCCTGTTCGTCTTGGTCGGGCATGTTGACTTTCGTTTGAGAGCTTGCGCTTTTGCAAATGGTGTGATCGCCGCACAAGGTCGCGAGCCACGATGGCACGACCAATGAGGCCTTGTCAGTTCAACGCGTGATGCCGGCGAATCTTCGCTGACTGCGGATTCGCACAACGGTTTGGCAAGTATGGGGCCAATGTCGTCGGGCCGCCTCTGCCTGCCGGATTCAGCGCGGGGCACGGATTCTACTCCCGCCAAACGCCGCAGACGGCCCGTCAAATACCCGTCCGTACAACCGGATTTTGAGCGAATCAGCCAAACCAGAGACAATCACAGCCATGAAGAAGCCGCGCCCTGACGCCGGACACCTGCCGCGCCATGTGACGACAGCCGATTTGCGCACCGCTGCAAGGGCCATTCGCCACTACTTGCCGGGAGCGCGGGCTTGATTGAACTCCCGCTCTGGCTGGCGATCGCAGTCAAAG
>JANPCA010000502.1:0-3277 GCA_031430715.1 Hyphomicrobiales bacterium
AGCGAAAGCTGGCATCCCGCTGTTTTGGCCCAGGTCAGGGCCGGTTTCGATTCTTTCACAGCCTCTTTCGCTGGCAAGACGGGACTAGGGGGTAGTTTGATCTCCCTCAATATTTCCGCATCAAGCCGATCAACCGCCCCTGGACGCGCACCCGGTCTGGGCCGAAGATGCGGGTTTCGTAGGCCGGGTTGGCGGCTTCGAGCGCCACTGAATCGCCCTTGCGGCGCAGGCGCTTCAGGGTGGCTTCCTCGTCGTCGATGAGGGCCACGATGATATCGCCGTTATGGGCCGTGTCGCCTTTCCGGATGATCACCGTGTCGCCTTCGAAAATGCCGGCCTCGATCATCGAATCGCCCTTGACCTCGAGCGCGAAATGTTCGCCGCCGCCGAGCATCTCGGGCGGCACCGCGATATTGGCGGTGTGATCCTGAATGGCAGAGACCGGCACGCCCGCCGCGATGCGGCCCAACTTCGGCACCTCGGCGGCGCGCGGTGCGCCATCATTGCTGGCGGCCATGGGTTTCACCCGGCCGAGATTGCCCTGGATGACGCTCGGCGTGAAACCGGCCTGCTTCTTGGTGGCGAGGCTTGGCGAATGGCTCTCCGGCAGCTTGACCACTTCCAGCGCCCGGGCCCGGTTCGGCATGCGCTTCAGGAAGCCGCGCTCCTCAAGCGCCACAATCAGGCGGTGGACGCCCGATTTAGACTGCAGGTTGAGCGCGTCCTTCATCTCCTCGAAGGATGGCGGCACACCTTCCTCTTTCAGGCGTTCGTTGATGAACAGGAGCAGTTCAAGCTGCTTGCGGGTGAGCATGGCGGTCCTCTTCGGTGTCGTGTCCCGGATTCGGAACAAATCCTAAACAGAGAATATCCGTTGCCATTTAGTTCCGCAAGTGTTTACTTTCTGTAACCATCAGAAGTCGAGCAGGAGAATATTCACCAGATCGCCTTGTTCAACCGCCGGCGCATGTGGCGGGCGGAGGATGAGGGCGTGGGCGGAGCGCAGCGCGCGCTGCATGGAGGAATCCTGGCGGGGGAGCGGCGTCACCGTGCGGCTGCCATCGGCCGCAGTTGTGAGGAGGGCGCGCACATAGTCCTGGCGGCCATCGTTTTCCCTCATGGGGCTGCCCAACCTTGCCGTCACCAGATCGTCGCCGGCCTCCAGCCCCAGCATGGCATCAAGCAGCGGTTTCAGGAACAGCCTGGCGCAGACCAGCGCCGAGACCGGATTGCCAGGCAGGCCGATGACATGCTGGCCATTCCTCCGGCCATACATGAAAGGTTTGCCGGGCCGGAGTGCGATCTTCCAGAAGGCGATGCGGACGCCGGAATTCTTGAGCGCCTGCTGCACGTGGTCGTGGTCGCCCACCGAAGCGCCACCGGTGGTGACCAGGACATCGGCATCGGCGGCCAACTTGATGGCGCGCTCGGTGGCTTTCAGGCGGTCGGGAACGATGCCCAAATTCACGGTCTCTGCGCCGAAGCGCTCCGCCATGGCCATCAGGGCGTGGCTGTTGGACGAGACGATCTGGTCGGCGGTGGGATAACCGCCGGGCGCCACCAATTCGTCGCCGGTCGCAAACAGTGCCACGACGGGTTTCCTCCGGACACGGAGTGTTGCGGCATTGGCGGCGGCGGCAAGCCCGATATCGCGTGCGTTGAGCCTTATGCCGCCGGGAAGCAGCTCGTCGCCCTTGCCGAAGTCGAGGCCGGTGCTTCGGATATTCTGGCCGGCCACGGCCTGCTGCAGCACCGACACATAGGGCTCCGACTGGGCCGCGGTATTTTCCTGGATGACCACCGCGTCGGCCCCCTGCGGCAGCGGAGCGCCGGTGAAGATGCGCACCGCTTCACCGGAGCGCAGCGTTCCCCGGTAGCGGCGGCCGGCGGCCGAGACGCCGATCACTTTCAGGGAAACAGGTGTCGAGGTGATGTCGGCGGCGATCACCGCGTAACCATCCATGGCGGAGGCATCGAAAGGTGGCTGAGGGCGCGGCGCCTTGAGCGGCCTGACGAGAATGCGCCCTTGCGCCTCCCCGAGCGCCACGGCCTCGCCCGGCAGCGGCTTGACGCGTTGGAGAATTCTGGCGCGGGCCGCTTCGACGGGCAGAAGGGACATGGGTTCACTCCGCTGAAAAGCGGCCGGACTTGCCGCCCGACTTTTCGATGAGCCGCAAATCGGTGATTTTCATGGCGCGGTCGACGGCCTTGAGCATGTCGTAGAGCGTGAGGCAGGCGATCGAGCAGGTTGTCAAGGCCTCCATTTCGACGCCGGTCTTGCCCTCGACTTTCACCGTGGCGGTGACCTCGATGGTGGCGGCCGATACATCGGGGGTGAATTCGACCGAGACTTTCGAAATCATCAGGGGGTGGCATAGCGGGATCAGCTCGTGGGTCTTCTTAGCCGCCATGATGCCGGCGATGCGGGCGGTGGCCAGCACGTCGCCCTTCTTGGCCTTGCCTTCGAGGACGAGCTCAAGCGTTTCCGGCCGCATCCTGACGATGCCCTTGGCGGTGGCGCTTCGGCTGGTCACGGCTTTGTCCGAGACGTCCACCATATGGGCGTTGCCGGCGGCGTCGAGATGGCTGAGGCGGCTCATGGCTTGCTCAGGATGGCGCGCGTCGCCGCCGCCACATCTTGCTGGCGCATCAGGCTTTCGCCGATCAGGAATGAGTTAACACCGCACCGCGCAAGCCTGGCCAGATCATCGGCCGTGAACAGCCCGCTTTCACCCACCACCATGCGGTCCTTCGGGATCAGTGGCGCCAGCCGCTCGGTCGTCTCGAGGCTGGTTGCAAAGCTGTGGAGGTCGCGGTTGTTAATGCCGATCATCCGTGTGCGGAGTTTCAGGGCGCGTTCGAGTTCGTCCTCGTTATGGACTTCGGCCAGGACATCGAGGCCCCAGTGAAGCGCGGCGCTCTCCAGTTCGGCCGCGAGGGTATCATCGATCATCGCCATGATGAGGAGGATGCAGTCGCCATCCCAGGCGCGAGCTTCGATGACTTGCCAGGGATCGAGCATGAAATCCTTGCGCAGCGCGGGAAGCGTGCAAGCCGCGCGGGCCGCCGTCAGAAATTCGGGCGCGCCCTGGAAGGACGGCGCATCGGTCAGCACCGAGAGGCAGGCCGCACCACCAGCCGCATAGGCGCCAGCCAATGTTGGCGGATCGAAATCGGCGCGGATCAGGCCCTTCGAGGGACTGGCCTTCTTGATTTCGGCGATGAGACTCCATTGGCCAAGTGCCGCCTTGGCATCGAGCGCCGCCGCGAAGCCGCG
>JANPCA010000503.1:0-3613 GCA_031430715.1 Hyphomicrobiales bacterium
CGCGCCACCAGCGACACGGCGTCGGTTGGCCAGGTTCCGGTGATGCGCAAGGGCAAGACCGAGGCATCGACGGGATTGATTACGGGAGCTACGGGAGCCACCGAGTCGATGACCAGACGGCCCGGCGCTTCCGATCTGGCAATGCGGCCCCGTTCATCGGCAGCTTCAACCGACACCTCATAGGTGCCATCGGCCAGGGCCAGCGCGGGCACGAGGGTCCAGGCGTCACCGGCACTGGCCAGTTCAGGCGAACTGCCGAGCGCGTAGGCGGTCTGGCCCACCGTCACAGTCAGGGATTTGGCGATGTCCGAAGGCCAGGTGCCCGTGATGGCCGGTGTCGCGGCATTGGTTTCGAGCGATTCGACGGTCGGAGCCCGCAAGGGCGGCGGCGGCGCCATTACCGTGACCTCGTCCTTAGAGGTGTCCGCCGACCTGAGGCCGCTGGCCGATGTCACCTCGGCCTGGACATCATAGACGCCAGGCTCAAGCGCGATATCCGGCCGCAGCGTCCAGTTGCCGGCGCCGCCACTGGTCAAAGCGGCGTCTTTCCCCAGACTCCAGGTCTTCGCCGCCACGCTGGCCTTCAGCGTGTTGCCCGCCGCATCGGGCCAGGTGCCGGTGATGGTCAGTTGCCCCGATTCGCCAGTCACCGGATTGACGGTGGGAGCGGCCGGCGGCGGCTCGACGACCCGGGCGATGCTGGAGACCCGGCGCACTCCCCTGGTGGTGAGGGCGGAGGCGATGGCGGCGTCGATCTGCTGGGGGCTGGGCGAATCGCCGGCGATCTGCACGTCGCGGCCGTCCACGGCGATCTTGGCCCAGGTGGCGCTGGCCTGGTCGAGATTGCGCTTGGCGCGATCGGCCAGATCGGTTTGAAGGGATTTTCCTTCCAGAAATATGGCGGCAAGGAACGGCAAGACCGCGACGGGGGCGTAAATGACCCACTTGGACGGACGAAACGGCATGCGAACTACCCCCGGCTTGGTCTTTTCCGCTTATTAACCATGTTTCCGGTTGTGTCGAGTGGGGTGGCCCAAGCGCCGCCGCCGTGGCGGGCGGCGGACCGGGCGCAAGTGCAAGGGGCACCGGGCGAATTGTGTTCCGATCGTGCCGCGCCTCTTCCCGACGTGCCAGCCGGGAACCGTACAATTTTATTTACTGTCTATTAATACATTGATATTGCGAGGTGAATCCGGACGATGCCGGGAACCACCGCACCTGTGGCAATTGGGTAACATGCGGCGAAATTCTGGCCGGAATTCAATCAGGCGCGTTGACCTCGGACCGGAATGCAGCGACAAAGGGACCGTGCTCGATCGACTCGTGCATTGCCTTCCAGCACCGTTTGCAGGGGATGGGGGGGCTACTCAAACTCCAGTGACTTGGGAGAAGAAGAATGAAGATGATTAAGATGGCGCTTCTCGGTGGTGCGGCTCTCGCCGTCACGGCCGCCGCTGCGCGCGCCGACGACTTGACCGATCTCAAGGCGCAGATCGAATCCCTGAACGCCCGCGTTGCCCAGATGGAAGCCGTCCCGGCGGTCCCGGCTGGTTATTCGCTGCTGACGATCTCGGAAGGTGATGCCACCGTCGTTCCGGGCAATGCCCTGAGCGCGCAGGACCAGGCTTCCTACGGCAACAAAGCAACCATCATCAGCGTCCTTCCGACTGCTGATGCGCCGGCCGCCACCACCGTTGAGTGGACAGGCTACGCCCGCGCTGCCCTCTTCTATCATGGCGACAGTGACGATGGTTTCGTCGACGTGTTGGCCCGTGGCCAGTTGAAGGTCGTTGGCAAGACCGACACCGCCGTTGGTGAAGTCGGCGCCCGCTTGCAGCTCCGCGGCAACTACCACATCCGCGACACGAACGCGGGCATGGTGATGAATGAAGCCTGGGGCTGGTGGGCGATGACCCCCGAGCTTACGCTCGGCGGCGGCTTCACCGGTTCGCTCGGCAACATTGGCTACGGTTATGACGGCGCCTGCAACTGCTACTACACGGACAATGCCGACGTCGGCATGAACCCGGGTGATGCAACCCAGATGCGTCTGTCTTACGCTTCGGGGCCCTTCTCGATGGCGATCGCCTTGGAAGACGATGATCGTCAGGTTGACGTGGACGCCTTTGATCATCCAATCTTCTCGGACGGAGACTTGGCCGGTGCAGCCGAGATCAAGTACACGGGCGACATGTTCAACGGCGAGATCTCCGCTTACTTCGGTGAAGACCGTTACCGCGCTGGCGCGGGCATCGGCTTCTCGTTGGGCGATATTGCCACGATCTCGATGGGTGCACAGGCCGGTGAGAAGGGCGTCGATGACGCGTTCTGGACCGCCTCGATCCTCGGCAGCGTCAACCTCAGCGACGAGGTTCACGCGGAAGCCGCGTTTGGCCACACGCAGTATGATGACCGTGACTACCAGGTCAACGCTGTTCTCGTCGGCGTTTACTATGATCCGGTTTCGCAGCTGACCATCGGCCTCGAAGGCGAGTGGATCGATACGGATTTGGCCGGCGATGACGGTAGTTATTTTGCCGACCTCGTGACCGTGTTCCGCTTCTAATCCGAAACAAGTAGAATGAGGGAACGGCCCGCTTCGGTGGGCCGTTTCTTTTTGCGAGACTGCTTAAAGCAAAGCCTTGCTGCCGCCGTGATTTGCCGCCATTGAGGTCTCCGGAAATGTTCCCATGAAATCAGCAAATCGCATCTTGGCGTCTTCCTGTTTTGGGTTGGCCCAATCCCAAAGCTCCATCATGCCAGCGATGGCCTGCAACTTGCGAGTTTGTAAGGAAATTCCCACAGCACAGTCCGCGGCCAGCAAAAGCGGGATGCCAGCTTGCGCTGGCATGACGGATCGCTGGGTTAGGGCGTTGTCTAAATTATTGAAATCTAAAAAATATTCTCCCCAATTTCGTCATGCCAGCGAAAGCTGGCTTCCCGCTTCCTTTGGTCACAACGGGTGCGGGCGAGGATTTTTTTACAACCTGTTCCGTTGCGGTGACGGCCTCGTGGGAAAGACCATCACCGCCGCATTGACCGGCCTTTTTGTGGCGGGCTGCGACACCACGCAAGACGTCAATCTAGAAGGCCGCGATTTCACGGTGCAGCAGACGTCTGTGCCCGCCTCATCGCGGATTTCCGATACCGAACAAATTGCCAGCCTGGTGCGCGCGTCGGGTCCCTGTTTGGTGCCGCGGTTTGTCGCCGAGCACGAACACCAGGTTACGTAATCTAAAAAAAGCGACCGGCGCGACACACCTGTCACCTCCGGCAGCGGCTTCGTCGTAGCGGGTAACGGCCTCGTGCTGACGGCGGCCCACGTCGCCCAGAAGGCAGGCAACACGGTGTCGGCCAGGGCCGCCAATGGCCGGGTCTATTCCGGCAAGGTGGTAGCGATTCTTCCAGGCAATGACATGGCGCTGATTTCCTTGCGCGGCTTTTCGGGGAAGCCCGTGACGCCCACGGCCTCGCAATGCGTGGCCCACGGCAGCACCGTCTATTCGCTGGGGCGTCCGCACGACCAGAACGACACGGCCCGTCTCGGCGAACTCGAATCGATGCATTTCGGCCGCGCCGTCACCTATGGCAAGTTCGGCTATCCCGATGCCAT
>JANPCA010000504.1:0-5134 GCA_031430715.1 Hyphomicrobiales bacterium
TCCGGTCTTCTCGATCTGGTCGAGGCGCGGCTGAGTGAGCGGCCGCGCCTCGAGCAGCAGGCCCTGGTGCACCGCGTCAGCCCCCAGCGCCTTGTCCAGCACATTGGGGTGGACGATTTCCGGAGTCAGACCACGGGCCACGATCTCTGGCGCCAGCCGGCCGGCGGCATTCCTGGACGCCTTCAGCGAGATGATGCGGCGCTGCGGATTCTTCAGCGCCTCGGCCACCGGGTGGACGCCGTAGATGATATCGTTTGCTTCGCTCATGGCGGTCCTATAGCCGAAACGCCGCCCTTCGCACGCCGAAAATGATGCTCCCCCTTCGTCTGCTTGCCGCGCCTGAAACCACGGTCTAGAACCCTTGACCTAGTGCTGCCCAGGGGTTCCATGTTCAAGAAGATTCTGATCGCCAACCGGGGCGAGATTGCCTGCCGTGTCATCAAGACAGCCCGCCGCATGGGTATCGCAACGGTTGCCGTCTATTCCGAGGCCGATGCCCGCGCCCTCCATGTCGAGATGGCCGACGAGAAGATCCCGATCGGTCCGGCCCCCGCCGCGCAGTCCTATCTCCTGATCGAGAAGATCGTCGCGGCCTGCCGCAAATCGGGCGCCGAGGCGGTGCATCCGGGTTATGGCTTCCTGTCGGAGCGCTCGGCCTTCCCGAAGGCGCTGGCCGCCGCCGGAATAACCTTCATCGGTCCCCATCCTCAAGCCATCGACGCCATGGGCGACAAGATCGAATCCAAGAAGGCGGCTGCTGCTGCCGGGGTCTCGACCGTTCCCGGCCACTTAGGGATCATCGCGAGTGCGGACGAGGCGGTGAGGATCGCCGGCGGCATCGGTTATCCGGTGATGATCAAGGCCTCGGCCGGGGGCGGCGGCAAGGGCATGCGCATCGCCCATTCGGAAAGCGAAGTGAGAGAAGGCTTCATCCGCGCCAAGTCGGAAGCCATGTCCTCGTTTGGCGACGACCGCGTCTTCATCGAGAAATTCATCGTCAATCCGCGCCACATCGAAATCCAGGTGCTGGGCGACAAGCATGGCAATGTCATCTATCTGGGCGAGCGCGAATGCTCGATCCAGCGCCGCAACCAGAAGGTCGTGGAGGAGGCGCCATCGCCGCTCCTCGACGAGAAGACCAGGCGCGCCATGGGCGAGCAGGCCGTGGCGCTGGCCAGGGCCGTGAACTACGATTCGGCGGGCACGGTCGAATTCGTGGCGGGGCAGGACCGCTCCTTCTTCTTCCTCGAAATGAATACCAGGCTCCAGGTCGAGCATCCGGTGACCGAACTGGTGACCGGCATCGATCTGGTCGAGCAGATGATCCGCGTGGCGGCGGGTGAGGAACTGGCGCTCAAGCAGAAAGACGTGACGCTGAAGGGCTGGGCCATCGAAAGCCGCATCTATGCGGAAGACCCTTACCGCAATTTCCTGCCCTCCACCGGCCGTCTCGTCAAATATCGTCCGCCTGCGGAGCAATCGGCCCACGGGATCACGGTGAGGAACGACACCGGTGTCTACGAGGGCGGCGAGATTTCGATCTTCTACGATCCGATGATCGCCAAGCTCTGCACCCACGCGCCGACGCGCGCCGAGGCCATCGCCGCCATGGCCCGGACGCTTGATGCCTTCCATATCGAGGGCATCCGGCACAACGTGCCCTTCCTGTCGGCCATCATGGAAAACCCGCGCTGGCAATCCGGCGCGCTCTCGACGGGCTTCATCGCCGAGGAATTCCCCGGCGGCTTCACCGGCCATGCGATCACCCCGGAGATCACCGCCACGCTGATCGAGGTGGCCGTGGTGCTCGACCATATCGAAAACCGCCGCAAGCGCCTGATCAACGGCCAGATGAACGGCCGCGCCGTGAAACTGGCGCGCGGCCGCGTGGTGAAACTCGGGAACTCATGGCACCCGCTGACGGTGACCGAGGACACCGATGCCATGGCCGATGCCTGCGGCTGGAGCCCGGGATGCCCGGTCTTCTCCTGCAGCCTGGGTGAGGGCCAGGTGACGGTGCAGGTGAAGCGCATCCTCAACGGCTACCGCCTGAGCTTCCGCGGTGTGGTGCTCGATGCCCATGTCTATTCGGCACGCGAGGCGGAACTGGCCAGGCTGATGCCCGCCAAGCCTATGGCCGACACGTCGAAGAAGCTTCTCTGCCCCATGCCGGGCCTGGTCATTGCCATTACGGCCGTCGCGGGCCAGGACATCAAGGCCGGCGAACCGCTGGCCATCGTCGAGGCCATGAAGATGGAAAACATCCTGCGCGCCGAGCGCGATGTGACGGTCATCAAGATCAACGCCAGGCAGGGCGACAGCCTGGCGGTCGACGCCGTCATCATGGAATTCGCATGACCGCCGTCCATGTCATCATCGAGGGCAGGGTGCAGGGCGTGGGCTTCCGCGCCTGGATCGAGCGCGAGGCCAAGGCGAGGGCGCTGGCAGGCTGGGTGAGGAACCGCGCCGACGGCTCGGTGGAAGCGGTATTTTCAGGCGACACCACAGCGGTGCGCGCCGCTGTCGAGGCCTGTGCCAAAGGGCCGAGGCTGGCTTCGGTATGCGCCGTGAGGACGGCCGTTCACCCGGAGGAGAACTGGACGGAATTCGTGGTGTGGCCAACCGGCTGATCCACCTGACACGGTTACGATGCAGGTAGGTCAGGCCATCGGAGTGTATCTGATTACGGTTAACCTCCTTCTCATAACACCGTCACCCCAGCGGAAGCTGGGGTCCCGCTTTCTTTGTTGAAGCGGAGAAAGCGGGATGCCAGCTTTCGCTGGCAAGACGGAGCTTGGGGTGCAATTCAAACCGAAACTGAAATACCTTAAGCCTCCAGCAGGCCTTCTTTCTTCATCGCGGCGATGACTGCCGGACGCTGCGCCACCCGGTCGATGAAGGCCGCGATGTTCGGCCACTGTGCCATGTCGACGCCGACCATCTTGCCCCAATTGAGCACCGTGAAGGCATAGGCATCGGCCACCGAATAATCGGCGCCCAGGAGATAGGGCTTGGCGCCAAGCTGCCGGTCGAGCCAGATGAGACGCTTGGTCACGCGTTCGATGAGAATCTTGCGGCCCTCCTCGGGGATGCCCTTGGCGAACAGCACGCCGAGCCCCTTGTGCAGTTCAGCCGCCACGAAATTCAGGGCCTCCATGGCCCGGTAACGCTCCATCGACCCGAACTTCGGCATGAGCTTCGAGCCTTCGGTTTTGTCGGCTAGATATTGCAGGATGGTCGAGACCTCGGTCAGGATCTGGTGCTTGGCCAATTCCAGCGCCGGCACATAGCCCTTGCCATTCACGTCCATGTAATTGGCGCCGGTCTCGGTTTTCTTGACGGCCAGATCGACCCTCTCGAGACCGTAGTCCGCGCCGATTTCGTTGAGGACGATGTGCGGTGCCAGCGAGCAGGCGCCGGGTGAGTAATAGAGTTTCATGGGGTTGCTCCGTTGAACAAAACCCATCTAGCATAATTCTGTAACACTACAAGTCACATATTATGCCGGCGGCGGAAACCACGCCTTGAACGCGAAGACCTCAGGCGTTTGGTCCGAACAGCCTATGAAAATTATGACGAAGCGCCGCGTCCAAATCCACCATGCTCACCGGCAATCCGAGATCGGCGAAACTTGTGACGCCATGTTCGCGCACTCCGCACGGCACGATGCCGTCGAAATGGTGAGGATCCGGATCGACATTGATGCTGATGCCGTGCAAGGTCACCCAGTGGCGCACCCTGATGCCGATGGCGGCGATCTTGTCCTCCCGCGTGCCACGCCTGACCCACACGCCGACCCGGTTCTCGCGGCGCTCGCCCTTCACGTTGAAAGCGGCCAGCGTGTCGATGATCCACTGTTCCAACCCCGCGACGAAGGCCCTGACGTCGCCACCGCGCCGTTTCAGATCGAGCATGACATAGGCCACGCGCTGGCCCGGCCCGTGATAGGTATATTGTCCGCCGCGGCCCGTGCGGAACACCGGAAAACGGTCCGGCGCCACCAGGTCCGCATCATTGGCCGAGGTGCCCGCCGTATAGAGCGGCGGATGTTCGAGCAGCCAGACCCGTTCGGGCGCTACGCCCCTGGCAATGGCTGCAACCACTTCTTCCATGCGGGCGAGTGCTTCGGGGTAGGGCACCGGGTGATCGGCAATCTCCCAGGCCACTTCGGCATCGGATCGAAGCTTGGGGCGGATGTCGTCGCGGAGAGTCATCCAGGACTTTTCCCAGTTTCGACATTGGCGCGCAAGCCGTGTATCCTTCGAATCGGGGACGGGAGAATTTTGAATGGACGGACTGGGCTTCCTGATCGCGATCGTCAGCTTCGTCCTCGCCCTGATCGCGCTCAGCAAAATATCGAAACTCGAAACCAGGATCGCCCAGGTGAAATTGCAGCTCGGCAACGCCGTCGAGGAATTGGGCCGGCTGCGCAACGGCATGGGTGTAGCACCGAGCCCCGTTCCAGAGCCCGCCCCGCTCGCAGCCGAACCCGAAGAAATAGTCAGCGTGGCGGCCGAACCCGTTGTCGATGCGGCAGCACCTGAAGCGGAACCACCCGAGCCCGCCGCTCTGCCGCCGCGTCCCGCGAAAAAGCGCGATATGGAGCAGGCGCTGGCGTCGCGCTGGTTCGTCTGGATCGGTGGTGCGGCTATCGCCATCGGTGGCTTGCTGTTCGTCAAATATGCCTATGACAACGACCTCATTCCGCCCACCCTGCAGATCGTCCTGGGCCTGTTGCTGGGTGCCGCCCTGGTGGCGGCGGGAGAATTCGTGAGGCGGAAATCGGCCGCCACCATGGAGCGCGGCTATGTTCCGGCCGCCCTCTCGGCCGGCGGCATCGTCACCGGTTTCGGCAGCGTTTATGCGGCCTATGCGCTCTATGAACTGATACCGCCCATGCTGGCCTTTGGCGGGCTGGCGGCACTTGCCCTTGGGGCGCTCGCCCTGTCGCGGCTGCAGGGTCCGCTCATCGCCGCCCTGGGCCTTCTCGGCTCCTATGTCACGCCAACCCTCATTCCTTCGGAACACCCGTCCGCCTGGGGCTTCTTCCCCTATCTGCTGGTAATCCTCGCGGCATCCTTTGCGACGCTCAGGGGCAAGAACTGGTGGTGGCTGGGTCATGCCGCCATCGCCG
>JANPCA010000505.1:0-4577 GCA_031430715.1 Hyphomicrobiales bacterium
TTTACGGCCGAGTTCGAGATGGGATCGGGTATGGACACCCCGCCAAAGCTTTCAGGCCGGCGAAGGACGGTTCACACCGCCTCGGGGACATAGCGCTGGACGAGGAGCGAGGACCGGGCGCAAGGCACGACGGCGTAGGCACGGCCGTTGTCATCGCTGAATTCCACCAGCGCTGTATTTGCATCCAGTACTTCGACGACGGTGCCGACCTGGCCGCGCGGCAAGCCATGCGCGGGCACTTCCGCCAACAGGGCGACCACATCGAGTTCGGCCGGTCCCTTCTTAGCATCGGATTTCTTTGCGGCCATCACAACACCCAACAGGTAACAAAAGCCGGAACACCGGTTTCAGGCCTGACGATCCAGAGCGTCCTTATAACAGCATTCCGGCCGTGCCGCGAGAGGGGCAGCCACGCATTCGGGGATTGTTTCAATCAACTTCACGGTGCAAAGTTAGGCCGATGGCGTTGGGAGGCGCCGCCAACATGCAGAGAATGGGCCGCATCGTCAAACTGAAGCCGGAGATTATCGCGGAATACAAGCGCATCCATGCCGCCGTCTGGCCGGAGGTGCTGATGGCAATCCGCGACTCCAACATCCGCAACTATACGATCTTCCTGAAGGAGCCCGAGAACATCCTCTTCGCCTATTGGGAATATCACGGCAGTGACTTCGATGCCGACATGAACAGGATGGCCGAGGCACCGCGCATGAAGGAATGGTGGGCGGTCACCGATCCCATGCAGGTGCCCTTCGAGACAAGGAAGGAAGGGGAGTGGTGGGCCGATATGGAGAATGTGTTCCATACGGATTGAGCAGCACCCTTCGAGGCTCGCTCCGCTCGCACCTCAGGGTGAGGAACATTCAAAACTCCTCATGCTGAGGTGCTCCGCGGCACGCGGAGCCTCGAAGCATGGCCCGGAGAGCTGAGCCTATTTCTTCTTCCCCCTCAAATTCTTCTCCACCGTCGCAAACGCCTTCTGATAGACGTTCCGCTCGGTCTCCGGAACAAGCCGCAGATCATCGTGAACGCTCGCCGCCCAGTCGCCGGTCCACACGCCGAACGTGGAATTGTCCGCCGTCACTGGCCACAGCCTGGGGCCCGAGACATAGTTCGTCCACGGAATTTCCGACTTGGTGATGCGGTAGGAGAAGCTCCGCGTGATGTCGCAGAGATGCAATAGCTCCTCGTTGAGTTGACCCGCACCGAAATAGAAATCGCGAATGCCGCCCACCTTGTCGGCGCGCGCTTTCTTGAGCATTCGCATTTTCGAGACGTCCTCGTGCCACGCCCCCATGCCGGCGAAGTCGCGCATCACCTCCCAAACGCGGTCAACCGGCGCCTTGATGGCGCGCGAGGTCCACACCTTGTTGGGTTGAAAGCCTTTCCAGCGCACAGCACCTTCGGGCTTGGCAGGCTTGGTCCTGGCGATGATCGCCGCGAGATTCTTGAAATTGGTGGCGAAGACATCCTTCGAGATGATTTTCACATATTTTCCTTCATCGCCCGGCGCCTCGTCGAAGTGTGATTCCCATTCTGCGAAGGTCTGGCCGTTAAGGGTAACGGGATAGAGCCTGAGCGTGGCCACGTAGTTCTTCACCGGAAAGGCCGGCTTCTCGAAATTGTAAGTAAAGCTGTAGCGGGCATCATCGAGCGATAGCAGGCGCTCGCGGATATGCTGTCCATCATGGGTGTGGAACGAGCGCACGCAGCCTACCACATCGGGATCGAGCCCACCTTCGATCTTCGATTTGGCGATGGCCGGTGCCCAGGACGGTAGCCCGTTGAAATTGCGCACCAGGCCCCACACGGTTTCGACAGGGGCTTTCAGAATGATGCTGGCAAAGGCACGGGCCATTTAGGTCTCCTTGGTGATTTCGTTGAAAGCCTGGACGGCGGCTTCCGCAAACGCCGGGTCGTTGATGTGGGCATCGACCGTGATGAGCTTGCGGTTGGGAGTCTCCTGCAAGCCCGAACGGATCGACTCGAAAAGCGCCGCATCGGCCTCCACGTCATGGAACGGCTTCCCGGCTTGATCGATGGCCGATACGCCGTGAAGCGGCAGCAGGAAGCGCACCGGGCCTTCCATGCGGTTGAGCCGCGCCACGATCCATTCGCCGATGGCGCGGTTCTCTTCCGCCGTCGTCCGCATCAGAGTCACTTGAGGATTGTGGACATGGAGATTGCGGCCCGCGAACCGCGCCGGCACCGTTTCACGCCCGCTGAAATTCACCATGTCGACGGCCCCCACCGAGGCCACATAAGGAACCTTCGTGCGGATCACCGCGCCGAAACGGTCCTCCGTGCACGGAAGAATACCGCCGAACAGATGATCGGCAACTTCCGTCGTGGTGATGTCGATGACGGCAGAGAGCATCCCGGAATCGATCAGCTTTTCCATGCACTGTCCGCCCATGCCCGTGGCATGGAACACGAAACACTCGCATCTGTCCTCGATCAGATGGCGGATATGTGTAACGGCGGCGGTCGTGACACCGAACATGCTGAGGCCCACCGCCCGCTTCGACCGCGCCACCTCCGGCACGCGATTGAGCGCCATCCCAGCCGCCGCATGGGCAGCATTGCCGATCACTTTGCGGGTGATGGTATTGAGTCCCGCCACATCGGCCACCGCATGCATCATGGTGATATCGGCGGGGCCGACATAGGCCGCCACGTTGCCCGATGCGAGGGTCGAGACCATCAGCTTCGGCACGCCGATGGGCAGCGCCCGCATCGCCTGGGTCACCATCGAGGTATTGCCGCCGCCGCCCAGTCCCAGCACCGCGCCGATGTTATCCCGCGACAGAAGATAGGCGGTCAGCGCCTCGCCCATGGCAGTCACCGCCAGGCCACGGTCGGAAAGCCCCAGCACCGCGCCGGCACCCTTCGCGTGATGCCGCGCCACCATCTCGGGCGTGACATCGGCTTCCGCCGTGCTGGGCGTGGTGGAGATATCGACCAGCATGGCTATAGCACCCGCCGCCCGCACCCGCTCCACCGCATAGCGCAGTTCCGCTTCCTTGGTATCGCAGGTGCCGATGACGTAAACGATGCTCACTTGGCCTTGGCCCAGCCCTGCTTCATGTGCTTGAAACCGAAGCGGTAGACTTCCTCGTAATTGGGCGCGAAGTCACGCCACACCTTGGTGGCGGCGGCGAGGGCCGGAAGCGAACGGCCGAAGGCCTCGATGGTGAGCCAGCCATCATACTTGGCCTTGCGCAGCGCCTTGAAAGTTTCGTCCCATGGGATATTGCCCTTGCCCGGCGTACCCCGGTCGTTCTCCGAAATATGCACATGGATCATGTGCTTCTTGATGGTCTTGATGGCGCCCACCGGATCCTTTTCCTCGATGTTGGCATGGAAGGTATCATACATCGCCCTGACCGCCGGATGATCGACCTCGTCGATGTAGTCGGCAAGCTGTTCCATGGTGTTGAGGAAATAGACCTCGAAGCGGTTCAAGGCCTCGAGCGCAAAGCGCACATTCTTCTTGGCCGCGTAATCGCCAGCCATGCGGTGAAAGGTGAGCCCACGCTGGCGTTCGGCCGCCGTCGGCGGGCTTCCGGAGAAATAGCCGTGCTCCGAATGCATGGGGCCCGCCAGGATGGGGGCGCCCAGGGCCGCGGCGCAATCGATGGCCCATTTGGCGCGGGTCACCGCGGCCTTCCGCTCGGCCTTGTCCGCCGACAGCGGATTGTGCCCGGCAGGCATCACGCTCACCACCGTGCGCTCAAGCCCGATCCTGTCGAGCAACTCGCCCACCCGCGCATAATGGTCCGGATCGCCCTCAAACATCGGCAGTTCGACACCATCATAGCCGGTTTTCTTGAGTGCTCTTAAGAGGGCCTCGTGCTCCGCCGTGACATGTGGTGTCCACAACAGAAGGTTGAAGCCAAGTTTCATATGACGTGCCTCCCTGCAATGCGTACAGGACAATCCGTCTCGCGGGTTTTGTCAATTCCTGATATACGCCTTGCACAAATCTCAAGAGCAGAGGAGCACCCCATGAACAAGCCGCACGATCCCCAATCCGCCCAGATCGCCACCCTGGCCCGCATGCAAGCCTACATGACGTCATCGCCGGTGCCGTCGATCTCGACCGAATTGCTGGTCTCGGCCGATGGCGAGTTGAACCGCGAACTCAATCATTTCCTCTTCGATCCGCCGTCCAACCCCGAATTGCTCAAGGGCAAGACCATCGCCATCTGCTGCACCAATGGCGTGGAGGAGGTCGAGATCACCGGCGCTCAGCGCTGGCTCAGCGAGCATGGCGCCACCGTGCATGTGGTGTCGCCGCGCATCGGCGAATTCCCGGCCACATTGGGCCTGCGCTTTCCGCCGCAGACCGCGACGCACGTCCTGGCCATCCGCCTGCTCGAAAATGCCGGGTGGATCAAGATCGACCGCTATCTCGATCAAGCGAAAGTCGCCGACTATGACGCGGTGATCGTGCCCGGCGGCTGCTGGAACCCGGATTTCCTGCGCGCCGACAAGCTGGCTCAGGATTTCCTGCGCGACATGCACGCGGCGGGCAAGCCTACTTGCGCCATCTGCCATGGCCAGTGGGTCATGGT
>JANPCA010000506.1:0-3052 GCA_031430715.1 Hyphomicrobiales bacterium
CCTTGATCAGGGTGGGAATGCCATCGACAGGCCCCAAGGGCTGGCGCCTGTGCCAGCGCTTTTCGCTCAGCCTGGCGGCGGCCAAAGCTTCCTCGGCCTGAACCTCGGTCATGGCATTGAGCGCGCCGTCATGGCGCTCGATCTGGGCGAGGCAGGCCTTGGCCACCTCGACGGGCGAGAACTTACCCTCGGCATAGCCCTTGACCAGCTTGGCGGCGGATTTCCAGTTCAGTTCGGTCATCGCTGGAATCTCCATCTTGGCGGCGTCACCATAGTGGAGCTCCAAACATCCGCCAACACGTCATCGCGCGTTGCTCTTGGCGCGGCGCTGACAGGGAGGGCGCCGGTTGCACAGCAACTGCCGCAATCCGTAAAGCGCCCGTCCCATCAAGTGACGTGAAAGTTACTGCCTACAAATTGCTGCCGCGAATTACTGCTGGTAAGGCGTTTCCAATGGCGCTCCCTCCGGCAGCACAATCGTCCACACCGTACGCGCTGTCACGGTGCCTGTATTGGTCGGGCTGAGCGGCTGATTTGGTTCCAACGTCAAGGTATCACCTTTCCGGTAGACCATCGCCTTTCCCGCTGGATCCTTGAAAGTAAGTTCGCCCTCCAGCACAAGCACCTGACTGCGCACCGGATGCGAGTGCAGCGGCACGGAAAGTCCCGGCGCGAAATCCGAAACAAATGTCATTGCCTTGTATGACTTCAACTCGTCCGAAGGTACAAATTCCCCGCTGATGACGCCCGCCGGCTCATCAGCCGCCGATTGCGGAACGTGTGGTCCGGGCAAAAGAACGAGTGCCAGGACGCCAAATACGGGCAAATACAGTTTTTTATTGATGGTAAGCGGCTTCATCGTCTGTTCCTCCCTGGTTACGGGGTAAAGCAAAACTCCACCGGCTGGACGGTCCTTCGACCGGGGCCGAACATACACCCATTGCTCTGCGTACTCAAGTTCAGATCGCCAATACGGGGAAAGTGGCGCAAGCAATTTGCATGCGTGAGGCCGTTCCTTGACGCAAAATGATGGATGCGCCAATGAAACCCGCAAGGCGTGTGAATTTATGGACCGCGCAACCATGCCGAAAGCGGTCCCTCTCGCTTGGCGAGCAGGGGAAGAAGTTATCCCGCGGAGCGCGCCAGTTTCAGGGCGTCCTTGTATTGCGGCAGCAGGTCGGAATTGGTGGCCAGGATGTTGCCCGTCACCATTGGATCGCCTTCGCCGTCGGCATCGACGATGAAGCCTCCCGCCTCGCGGATAAGCAGGATGCCCGCCGCCATGTCCCAGGAGTTGATGTTGCGGCAGACCATGGCATCGAAGCGTCCGGCCGCCACATAGGCGAGCGACAAGGCCGCCGAGCCGAGCCCACGGATGCCGACCGCCTTGCCCTGCAGCACGCTCAGTTCGGCGCGGGCGAGCGCATGGTCCTTGCCGCCGCGGTGGGGGATTTCATAGCTGACCAGCGTCTCGTGGATGTCGCGGCGCTGGGCGATGCGCAGGCGCTTGTTGTTGAGGAAGGCGCCGGAGCCCTTCTCGGCCAGGAACATCTCGTCATTGATCGGATTGTAAGTCACGGCGGCCACCAGTTCGCCCTTGCGCTCCAGCGCCAGGGTGATGGCGAAGAAGGGCACGGCGTGCATGAAATTCATGGTGCCGTCGATGGGGTCGATGATGAAGCGGTGGTCGGGGTCGGTGCCCTTCACGACACCTGTCTCCTCGGTGAGGAAGGAATAACCGGGCCGCGCCTTGCCGAGCTCTTCGCGCAGCACACGGTCGCATTTCTTGTCGGCGGCGGTGACATAGTCACCCGGGGCTTTAAGCGACACCTGGAGATTGGCAAGCTCGCCATAATCGCGCTGCACGCCGCGGGCTGCTTTACGCACGGCGGCAATCATGACGGCAAGGGCAGGGGTGGTCACGGTCTGGCAATCCTCGGGCTGCTGGCGGAGCAGGCGGGGATAGCAGGAATGAAGAGGGAGGGGAAGGCGAAGTGCGCCGTTGCAGCGGCCGCGAAGAAACCTTCGAGGCCCCGGTGCGCCGGATGCCTCAGGATGGGGACCAATCGATATCCTCATGCCGAGGCGCCTTGGCGCAGCCAAGGCCTCGAAGCAACTCGTTGTGACCGGACTACCAGCCCTTCGGCGTGCAGACCACCGCAGCGTAAGTCACCTGATTGATGGTGATGGCTTGACGGGTTTGGTCATTCACCAAGGCACCGAGGAAGCTCAGCACTTTGCCCTTGAGGTCGGCCACTCTCTTGGGATTGTCCAGAACCTTGATATCGAGCGGCGTCTGGCGCGGCAGTTTGTCGATCGCGTCCTGATCGGAAGCCAAGGCCGCAATCAACTTGGGCTCAAGGGCGATCTGGAAAACGATCTTGTCGAAGTGGAAGATCGCCGGCACGTCCAGCACCGCCGGGCAGGCCGGATAGGCGCCGACACCTCTACCGTCCACGCCCGGCACGGCGGCCTCGGCTTGCTGGGCATCGAACAGGAATGTGGCGCTGGCAATCACGGCTGGGATAAGGAATAGACGCTTCATGGTCACCTCCATTGGAAGCCCCCCAAGCATCGTCTACAGGTTCTCAGTACCGGCGTCCACGCAATACGCGTCCACTCCATCCTTCGCGCCGGGTTTGCGGCTCGTTATGCCGCCGCAGCCAAGCAATACATTGATGCCGGAGCCGGCTCAATGATAGGCCAACCCGTGGAAGCCGTGCTAGGAATACCTATTAATCCGGCTATGAGGTAACTTACACTCAGGTGACCGGCGTAACGACCTGGCTCCTTCCTCTTTCCGGAAGACGAACCTGGACCAAGCCGGTTTCAAGCTGGACTCCCTATCGGAGCAAAATGGCCGGGGCGGGCTTTCGATCAAATATGCAGGCCACACTCAATTGGCGATGGGCCGTCAGCCCGAGGGTGACGGCCCATCGCAACGCAATTCAACGATGGCCGGCGCCGGTCTACCAGCCCTGCGGCGTGCACACCGCCGTTGCATATGTCACCTGGTTGATGCTGATCGCCTGGCGATTCTCAGTGGTCAAGG
>JANPCA010000507.1:0-9241 GCA_031430715.1 Hyphomicrobiales bacterium
TGGATCATCGCCCGCCTCGGCGGATGGGACGGATATCCCCGCACCAAGCCAGGACCCATCACCATGCGGCATGGCCTGCAATACTTCATGGGCCTCGCCCAAGCCTGGAGGATCCTCAAAAATGTGTGAATCAACTAGCGCTTTCGCGGAGGATGACGATTACTTAGTTAGTTCGAGCAAGCCAATATCGATTCTACCCGCACAGGAATGTAAATTCCGGACCCTTCTCCAAGTGTAGCGGTCCTACCTCCGGGCCGTCGAAGAATTCGCCGTCGATGACGAACATCGCGTTCGATGTCACGCTCACATCATCGGAACAGAAGCTCAAGGTGCGCGGCGGGCCTTTGCGGTTTTCCCCGCCATACATGACGGGCAGCAGCCAGCGCACCACGGAAGGCAGCGGATAGGGGAATACCGAGGTGCGGATCGCGCCCTCTCGGGGTCCCCAGAAGGGATCGGCATGGAGCACCAGCTTTTCCAGCGTGGTCGACATGGCGAGCAGCTGCTGGCCCGATGCGCGGCATTGGCCATCGGCTTCGACGGTGATGTCATGGGGTCTGTCGAGGCGGGTCAGGTCACGTGGGCCGGCAGCCGTGAAAAGGCTGCGGGCCACGGCGGTGGCGAGCGTGCCGAATGTGGCCCATTGGCCCCGGATGCCCCTGGCATTGAAGGCATCCTGGCAATATTTGGTGCCCGCCGCCGCGGCTCCGGTGCCGACGAACATGCCATGGCGCGGCCTGCCGTCGCGCGGATTGACGCAGCGGATGGTGGGGCGGCTGCGCAGATCGGTGAAGCTTAGCGTGCGTATTGCGCCAGCCAGCGCGGCGAGAGGCCGGTGGCGGAAACCCAAATCGGCGGCGGTCATGTTGGTGGTGCCATGCGGCAACAAAGCCAATCGCGGCAGTTCAGCGAAGGGCCGCCGCTCTCCAAGTTGAGTCAGTAGCTCATGGATGGTGCCGTCACCGGAGCTGATGAACAGATCGGTGACGCCTGCACGCGCCATGTCATCCAGAAAACCGCCGATCTGTTCGAAGCGCTCGATGACGCGCAGCGTGACAAGCGGATCGCCGCGCAGCATGCCGGCCAGTGCCAGGCCCTTGCCGCCGGCCTTGCCGGAACGCGGATTGACGATGAGGCCCGCCTTCCTCACCGTTCAGACATTCTCGGCGCGCAGCGTCAGCACGGCGGCGAGCGACCCGAAGCCGATGACCGGCAGCCAGGCGGCGAGCCATGGCGCCACCAGGCCCAGTTCGCCCATGGTCAGCGAAATGCCATCGGCGATGAAAAAGGTGAAGCCCAGTCCGACACCAATCGCGAACAATGCGCCCAAGCCCCCGCCGCGCCTGAACCGGGTGGCCAGCGGAATGCACAGGCTGATCATCAAGAGGGCTGTGAAGAACAGCGACAGGCGCTTGTGCCGCCAGGTCTCATAGACCCACACGGGCCTGATGCCGAAGCCCTGGTTGGCGATGAAATAACCGAGGTCGGAGAGCGACATCTCCTCGGGCGCTCCGGACCGCGCACCGGCCGAGGCCGGTTTCATGGCGCCCGAATAGACCAGGGTTTCGAGGCGGCTGGGGGTGAGATTGTCGCGGTAGTAAATAAGCGCGGGTTCGAGCGCCCAGCGGTCGCCCGAAAGCCTGGCCGTCCCGGCATAGATCTGTTCGAGTAGCAGTCCGTTCTCGTCGCGCCGGAAGATGATCACGTCCTTGAGCACGGTCGAATCGGCGTTGGCACTGCCGGCCCTCAGGATGTCGGGTCCGGCCCGCATCCAGATCGGGTCCTTCTCGCCGACTTTCAGCTTCTCGCTGCCATAGTCGCCGATGCCCCAATCGCGCAGTTGCGGCATGGTGGCGGGAATGGCGCTGTCGCTCAGCACGAATTGCAGGCCACCCGCCACGAAGGCCAGCGGCAACAGCAGCACGGTGAGCCGTGCCGGTGAAAGTCCCGCCGTCCAGAGGGCCACGATCTCGTTCCGGTAGCTCAATTCGGTCAGGCACAGCAGCATGGCGAGCAGCATGGAAATGGGCATGAAGTTCACCAGCACGGCGGGCGAGCGCATCAGCAGATAGCGCAGCATGATCGAGGAACTGCCCGGTTCCAAGGCCTGGATATCCTTGGCGTTGGCGAGGATTTCGAGCGACAGCACGAACAGCGAGATGCCGAGCAGGATCGCCACATAGCGGCTGGCAATCATGCGGATCAGCATGGCGGTGACGATCTTCATGGCGCCTGTTCCCAGCCGGCACGGCGCATCAGGCGGTGGCGGAAGACATCGAGCACATCGCCGATGCCGTCCATCAGCTTGCTGATCGGGTCTTCGGAAATGGTGAAACAGGCCTGCGCATAGCGCCAGGCGGCGAAGACGCCGAGCAGCAGGCAAGGCAGCCACATGGAGACATAGGGCGAGACATCGCCGCGGTTGGCGGCGCCGGCTCCCTGTTGGATCAACTCGTTGTAGGAGACGATCAGCACCAGCGCGAATCCCAAGCGGAAGGCGCGCTGGCTGCGCCTGGAACCGACGGCGAATGGAATGGCCAGGAAGGGCAGTATGAGAATGCTGACGGCGTTGACCAAGCGTTCGTTCAGCTCCGAGGACACCTCGGTCAGGGTCGCCTTGGGCGGGGGCGCATTGAGATGGGCGACAAGCTCGGGCAGCGTCAGTTCGCGCTCATCCTCGCCACGTGGGCGGAAGATGTCCTTGCTGAGTTTGCCCAGCGGCGTATCGGCCAGCGCGAAAGCGGTCACTTCGGCGCTGGGCGTGGCGGGGGCGTTGGGGTCGGGTCTTTGTCCAAGCGTCAGGCGGTGGCCGTCTTCCAGATGCAGGACCGGGCGCCTGCCCGCCTCGCCATCGAGGAGCGAGCCGCGCGACGAGGTCACCGTCTCGGAGCCGTCCCCGCCCTTGTCCTGAAAGATGAAGGCGCGCTCGAAGGCGCTCTTGCCGCGGTCGAGCTTGTCGATGATGAAGGTGCGGTTGCCCGCCTGCATGAAGACGCCTTCCTCGGCCAAATAGAACACGTCGACGTTCTGGACGTCGAACACCACCGAGCGATAGGCATAGCGGGCATGGGGCTGCAGCCAGCCGGTGATGAGGAGCGACAGCGCACTGAAGAAGGCACCGAGCAGGATGACGGGCCGGGCCAGCCGGTTCAGGCCGGTGCCCGACGCCATGAAGGCATCGGTTTCGGAATTGGCCGACATTTTGCTGAAACCAAGCAGCAGGCCTAAGAACAAGGCCGCCGGAATGGCGGTGCCAAGATAATGCGGCACCAGGTAGGCCAGCATCTCGAAGACCACGCCGAAGGAGTTCTTTTTGCCGAGCGTGGTGTCGAGCAGGCGCACCATGCGGTCGGCCAAAAGCATGAGCAGGCCGATGGCCATGGCGCCGGCCAGGGGCTTTGCCACCTGACGCAGGACATGGCGGTCAACGATGGCCAGCAAGGGCGTGTCCAGTCTGGGTCAGGGAACGGAAAGCGGAAACGTGCGGCATCGCTGCAATCTAGTGCTGGTGCGGTCAGGTTGAAAGCGTGAATTCGGCGGTATCGCTGATCTGCCGCGTCATGGGGTCGAAGCTGCGGGTGGTCACGTGGATGGTCCATTTGCCGCCATGGCGGACGATCCTCAGGAGGTTCCAGGCGGCGGCGGGGTGGTGAGTGGAGCGGGCCATGGAGGCCGAGGGGACGCCCAGCACATGAATGGTGCCGGAGCGCGACACCAGTTCGTTACGCATGTGTTCGTGATTGTGGCCGTGCAGAACCAGTTCGGCACCCTGGTCTTTAAGCACGTCGCGCAGGTGAGCGGCATCGAGGAGTGCTCCCCCGGGCCGCGCCAGGCCAGGGAGCGGCGGATGGTGGATCATGACGATGCGGGCAAAACCCCGCTCGCGGAGATCGTTGAGGAGGTGGGCCAGCGATTCGATCTGCTGGGCGCCCAGAACCCCGGCGGCCCGGTGCAATGGCTGCGGCACGGCCGAGGACACGCCGATCAGCGCGACGTTGCGGCGCAGGCGCACATAGGGAAAGGGCGTGGCGATCTGGGCTGAAGACTGAGTCTGATTCACCCGCATGTCGCCAGTCATATAGGCGCCCAGATGCTGCAGCCCATGGTGCCAGTCGCAGCGCACGTAGGTGTCGTGGTTGCCGGGGACGAAGCTGATCCAGCCGGGTTCGCCAAACGCGTTCAGCCAGCGGGCGGCGGCGGGGAACTCGGCATGGGCCGCCACGTTGACGATGTCGCCGGTCAGCGCCACGTGATCGGGAGCCGCCGCGATGATGTCCTCGGCAATGGCCGCCGCCACGGCGGGATCATGCACCTTGTGGCGGCTCAGGCGCCAATTGAGCGCGCCGATGGTCCGCTTCAGGGCGAAATGCCGGCGCGCCGCGCCGCGCGGCAGGGGACCAAGATGCAGGTCGGTGAGATGGGCAAGGCTGAACACGGGCTGCGCCTCAGTCGATGGTTTTTTCGTAGATGCGATAGGTTTTGTAAGGCTTGGCGCCGGCCAGTTCGATCAGGCGGCGCATCGGAAGATTGTCCTCGAGAATCCACGACAGTTCGGCGCGCATGGTGCCGCGCCCAGTGTGATAGCGCCGCACCGTGTCGATGACGCCGATGGCGAGCGCCGAACCGAGCGGCGTGCCGTGGAACCTCTTCAAGATGCCCATGAGTGGCATGCGCACCGACTTGGGCGGCTTGGTCAGCAGGTTCCAGGCGACCTTGGCCCAGCCAAAGGGCAGCAGCCTGCCGTTGAGCCCGATGATCCATTCATTGATGTTGGGCAGCGACACGGCCATGGCCACCGCTTCGCCGCGATACTCGGCAATGGCAATATATTGGCCGGTCACCAGCATCTTGAGATTGTTGCCGAGCGTCACGATCTCCGCTCGCGTCCAGGGCACGAAGCCCCAGTTGTCCGACCAGGCATCGTTGAGGATGGTCACGATGATGTCGAGATCGCGGGCGAGGTTCTTCTTGTCGAGCGGGCGGATGACGATATCGGGGGAGGTGATGGCCTTTTCATAGGCGACCCGGAAAGCCCGGGGGAGCGGTTCCGAACCGCCATAATCATAGGCGATCACGTCCTTTGCCTTGGCGAAACCCAGGGCCTCCATGTGGGCCGCATAGTAGCGCGCGTTATGGCCCATCATTATGCTGGGGGGTGTATCGAACCCGTCGATCAGCAGGCCCATCTCATCGTTGATCGAAAAGCTGAACGGCCCCTGGATGCGGCGGCTCCCACGGGCTTTCAGCCAGTCCCCAGCGGCCTTGAACAGGGCTTCGAACACAGCCGGATCGTCCTCCGCTTCGAGAAAGCCGAACTGGCCGACACCATCCTGGTAACGCTCGCTGCGCAGGCGGCAGAGTTGCGCCGAGATACGGCCCACCGGCTTGCCGTGGCGCTCGGCCAGGAAGAGCTGCACGTCGGCATGCTGGAAATAAGGGTTCTTCTTCGGGTCGAGATGCTCGAAGCGTTCGAGGTATAGCGGCGCCACCCAGTTCGGATCGCTGCGGTAAATGGCGAAGGGGACAGCGAGAAAGGCGAGCTTGCCGGCGTGGTCCTTAACCTGGCGGATGGTGATGCTCATAGGCCACGGCATAGCCAGAGGCTGGCCGGAACTCAAGCTTGGCGGATCGGGCCCCACGTTGTAACGGAAGCCATGGTGCCGCGATTTCTGTTCAAGACCGTGCAAAGCCTGGTGCTGCAACCGCTGCACCGGCAGCTGCGCGGACTGACGCTCGGCACGCGCGGCATGGTCATCGACGGTGAAGATCGGGTGCTGCTGGTCCGGCATACCTATGCGCCGGGCTGGATGTTGCCGGGCGGCGGCGTCGAGCGCGGCGAATCGGCGGTTGCGGCCTGCAGCCGCGAACTCCGCGAGGAGGCGGGTATCATCGCGGCGGAGGAGCCGCGGCTGTTCGGGCTCTATCACAACGGCCGGCAGTTTCCGGGTGACCACGTCGCCTGTTTCGTGCTGCGAAGGTTTTCGCGGGAAGATTTCAAGCCGAATATCGAAATCGCCGAAGCGCGGTTTTTCGCGGCGGCGGCACTGCCGGAAGGTACCACGCCTGGGACAAGGCGACGGATCGCGGAGGTGATCGGCGGCGGGGCGCCGGCGGGGGAGTGGTAATACCAGCGGCCTTAAGTCTGGACTGTCATCTCGCCCAATTCTTTTTCCCGGCGAAAGAGACTGTGATAAAATCGAAATTGCATTGATTTGGGCTAAAAAAACGGGATGTCAGCCTGCGCTGGCATGACGGAAAATTGGTGAGGCGTCTCGTTCTAAATTATTGAAATAAATAAAATAAATCCCCCAGTTTCGTCATGACAGCGCAGGCTGGCATCCCGCTTTTTTGACGAACTCAGTGTCGATTTCGATTTCTTTCACCAACAGACCGGAGGAAAAGGTCATCTGACCAAAATGCAGAATGTCCTGAAAGCCTATGTCAAGGCACATAGCCACCCTTGACCTTCACGCCTTTGAAAGCTATGGCCCGCATCATGGACGCCATGAGATGCCATTGCCTGCGACGACGAGCCCGCGATACGCGCTGACAGCGCGCGATTGACTTCGCCTCGTCCCCGGCCACTCTCATTATCGAGTTCATCCCCATGTGCGGCACCATTGCCATTGAAGACACGCAAGCTTGCGATCACGCGGCTATCGAGCATCTGCTCGACATAAGCTTTGGATCGGATCGCTTTTCCAAGACCTCCTACCGGCTGCGTGAAAGAAACTCCGCCGTACCTGGGCTGTCATTGGTGGTGCGCGATCCGGGCGTGGGGATTGCCGGGACCATCAGCTTTTGGCCCTTGGCCATCGGCGCGAAACAGACGCCGGCGCTGTTGCTGGGGCCGTTGGCCGTCCACCCCGATCGTCAGGGCCTGGGCCTCGGCTTGAGCCTGATGCGAGGGGGCTTAAGCCGCGCCAAGATCATGGGCCACAAGCTGGTGCTGCTGGTGGGCGATGAACCCTATTATGCCAAGGTGGGTTTCCACCGGCTGCCAAGCGGTCTCATCGGCCTTCCCGGCCCTGTCGACCCGGCCCGCTTCCTCTATCTGGAATTGCAGCCTGGCGCCCGCAATGGCGTTTCCGGACTGGCGCAAGCGCCCTTCTCAGCGGCCTTCGCGGTACCACATGGCGCAGACCGCCAGCAGGAGTGCGCCGAGGCTTAGGAGTGTGGCAAAGAGCGGGATGTCGGTGATCGCCGTCACCCGGTAGGCGCCATTGGCCCTGAGGCCGATCCAGCCGGAACCGCCGAGCTGGCGGCCGGGCTGCACCTTCACCAGTTGCGGCAGGCCGTCCTCAAGCCAGTGCACCGAGCCGCCCGTCGCCGTGGCGACCGGGGCCAGCACGTTGGCGGTGGCCACCAGATTCGAGGCCTCCTTGGAATTGCCGCTGCCTGCCGCGGCGATCGCCTCGAGGGTGCCATCGCCCAGGCGGTAGAGGCCCGCTTCGGCGATGGGGAGGCTGGCCTGCCAGCGGCCGGGCGAAGTCTCGGCCAATGGCAGACTCACTGTTTTGCCCGATGGCAGGGTGACGGTCACGGGTTCCGTCTTGTCGGCCATGGTGCGGCGTTCGATCAGCAGATTGCCGCCGTTCTGGACACCGCCAAGCGCCTCCTCTTCAAGGTCTGGTTCCTTCATCAGCCAATGGGCCATGCGGCGCAGGAGTTCGGTCTGCGGGCCGCCGCCTTCGAAACCCCTGGCCCACAGCCAGCCCTGATCGGAGAGCATCTGGGCGACGCGGCCCTCGCCGGTGTGCGAGAGCACAAGGAGGGGCTTGTCATCGAGGCCCGACATGACCGTGTCGCCCGAGACAATGCGGGTGTCGACCAGGCGGAACCAGCGGCCCCAGCTGGGGATATCGCCGGTGCTGCCGGGCAAGCCTTGCGTGACCGGGTGTTTCTTGCCGGCATCGGTCAGCATCGGCTTGAAGCCGCCTTCCAGCACCTGGCCGGTGGGGGCGGCGGCGATAATGTCGGACAGGGGTGTCGAATAAAGCCCTTCTTCGCTGGCGAGGTCCGGCCCGGATGCGATCAGCACGGCGCCGCCATCGGCCACGTAGCGGGCGACGTTGCTCATGTAGACGGTGGGCAGCACCGTCTGGCGGCTGTAGCGGTCGAAGATCACCAGGTCGAATTCGTCGAGTTTTTCCACAAACAGTTCCCGCGTCGGGAAAGCGATCAGGGCGAGTTCCTTGGTGGGCGTGCCGTCCTGCTTCTCAGGAGGACGGAGAATGGTGAAATGGACGAGGTCGACGGAGGCATCGGCCTTCAGCAGGTTGCGCCAGGTGCGCTCGCCGGGGTGGGGTTCGCCGGAAATCAGCAGCACGCGCAAGCGGTCGCGCACGCCCTCGATGACGGTGACGGCCTTGTTGTTCTGGGCGGAGATTTCGCCCGCCATGGGCGGCACGGCGATCTCGACGATGTTCTGGCCGCCATGATCGATGGGCACCGTCACTTCGACGGTCTGGCCGGGCGTGACCGTGATGGTCTGGACTTCACCCTTGGCTGTCGAGACCGCGACGTCGACCGGATTACCATCGCCGTTGGTTTCCTCGACATGGAAGGCGATCACCTGGTCCTTGCCGACGATGCCGAAGCGCGGCGCCTTGCCGATCGCCACCTTGCGGTCGCGCTCGGACTTGGAGCCGGTGAGCAGCCCATGGACGGGGCCGCCGATGTTGCTCTTGGCCGGATCGGCGGGGGCATCGTGGATCTGGCCGTCGGTCACCATGATGGCGCCGGCAAAGCGTTCAGGCGGTATTTCGGCAAGCGCCCGGTTCAGGGCCTCGAAGGCGCGGGTGCCGTCGTCATCGGCGGTGATGCCGGAGCGCACTTCCACGGTGCGGAGTTCGGTGTTGCCGAGCCTTGCGGCAGCTTCCTTCAAGGATTTCTCGGCGGCATCGGTACTGGCCATGCGGGTGCCCGACTGCTGGCTCAAGCTGTGGTCAATGACGGCCACGGCGATATCGGTCAGTGCCTCGCGTTCTTCGTTTCGAATTGACGGATTGAGGAGGGCCGCCACCAGAAAGCCTAAAGCCAGCACGCGGAGCCAGACGCCGCGGCTGCGGGCAAAGATCATCAGGCCGATGAGGGCGGCGCCAAGCGCGGCCATGCCGATGATCAGCGCCCAGGGCAGCAGCGGTGCGATGGTGATGGTCCAGCCCATTATTGCCCCAGCCTTTCAAGCAGAGCCGGGATATGCACCTGGTCGGCCTTGTAGTTGCCGGTCAAGGCATAC
>JANPCA010000508.1:0-13371 GCA_031430715.1 Hyphomicrobiales bacterium
TCCCGCTGTCCAGAAGATCATGGAACAGCACGGCGGCGGCCTTGAAGTGGCGTCGCGGCCGGGCGAAGGCGCAATTTTCACCGCATGGTGGCCGCTGGCGCCCGCTTTGAAGGAGGCCGTGTGATGGCAAAACCCTTGCGCATTCTGGTCGTCGACGACGACGAGGACAACGCCAATTCGCTGGGCGAACTCTTCGAGATGGAGGGCCACCAGGTCACCGTGGCCCATTCGGGCGAGGCGGCCATCGCCGCCTATGTCAACACGGCTTTCGACCTTGCCTTCATGGATGTGATGATGCCGGGCCTCAACGGCGTCGAGAGTTTCCTCGAAATCCGCAAGCTTAGGCCCGAGGCCAAGGTCTATATGATGACCGGCTACAGCGTCGAGCAGCTGCTGCAGCAGGCGATGCGGCATGGCGCAATGGGGGTTTTGACCAAGCCCATCGACATCGGCAAGCTGCTGCGCAGCGTCGCTGAGGTGCGGCCCACGGGCATCGTGCTGATCGCCGAGGAAGACCCGCAGTTCGGCACCAGGCTCAAGTCGCTGATGGATGGCGCCGGCATGGCCTGCGGCCTGGTGCGCTCGGAAGCGGACAGGCTCGTGGACCCGTCGGCGCTGGCCATCATCGACATCGGCATGCCGCTGATCAGAAGTGTCGAAGTCTATGCCAGGCTCAAGCGCCAGGGCCATACGAGACCGGCCATCATCATCACCAAGCCCGGCCAGGACGGGGCCAATGCCTTCGAGGCGCTCCGCGACATCGCCGTCACCGGAATTCTCAACAAGCCCTTCGACCCCATGCTGCTGCTGCAACGGCTCGACAGCCTGGCGGCCTGACAAATCTTAAACCCTTCAGGGAGACGAAAAATGAGCCGTATACTGAATATTCTGGTGGTCGACGACGATGCCGAGAACGCCCAATCCCTGGCCGAGCTTTTCGCCATGGACGATCACAAGGTATCGTCGCCTATGACGGCCAGCAGGCCATCGAGGCCTTCAGCCTCAACAAGGTCGACATCGGCTTCTTCGACGTGATGATGCCCGGCAAGAACGGCGTCGACAGCTTCATCGAGATCAGGCAGGAACATCCCGACGCCAAGGTTTATTTCATGACCGGCTACAGCGCCGACGATCTTCTCAAGAAAGCCATGGCCAACGGCGCCATGGGCATTTTCGGCAAGCCCGTCGACCTGCCGAAAGTGCTCGAGATGATCGAGAAGACGGCGGCCTGATCAGCCGCGCACAGTGGGCGTCATCACGCCATTGCCTTTTGCAGATTGGCGTCGACCGCGTCGAGGAAGCCTTCGGTCGAAGCCCAAGTCTGGTCCGGCCCCACGAGCACCGCCAGGTCCTTGGTCATCTGGCCTTGCTCGATGGTTGCCACCACGGTCTTTTCCAGGGTTTCGGCGAAGCTCTTGAGTGCTGCATTTTCATCGAGCTTGGCACGGTGCTTGAGGCCGCCGGTCCAGGCGAAGATCGAGGCGGCGGAATTGGTCGAGGTCTGCTTGCCCTGCTGGTGCAGGCGGTAGTGACGCGTCACCGTGCCGTGGGCGGCTTCGGCCTCGACTGTCTTGCCGTCGGGCGTCATCAGCACCGAGGTCATGAGGCCCAGCGAGCCGTAGCCCTGCGCCACCAGGTCGGACTGCACGTCGCCATCATAGTTCTTGCAGGCCCAGACGTAGCCTCCGGTCCATTTCATGGCGGAGGCCACCATGTCGTCGATCAAGCGGTGCTCGTAGGTGATCTTGGCCGCTTCGAACTGGGCCTTGAACTCGGCCTCGTAGACGCTGGCGAAGATATCCTTGAAGCGCCCGTCATAGGCCTTGAGGATGGTGTTCTTGGTCGACAGATAGACTGGATATTTGCGTGACAAGCCATAGTTCAGCGAGGCGCGGGCGAATTCCTTGATCGACTCGTCGAGATTATACATGGCCATGGCAACGCCCGATCCCGGCGCCTTGAAGACTTCCCGCTCGATCACCTGGCCGTCCTCGCCCACGAACTTGATGGTCAGCGTGCCCTTGCCCGGGAAGGTGAAGTCGGTGGCGCGGTACTGGTCGCCGAAGGCGTGGCGGCCGATGATGATGGGCTCGGTCCAGCCCGGCACCAGGCGCGGCACGTTCTGGCAGATGATCGGCTCGCGGAAGATGACGCCGCCCAGGATATTGCGGATGGTGCCGTTGGGGCTCTTCCACATCTGCTTCAGGCCGAATTCCTTCACGCGGGCTTCGTCGGGGGTGATGGTGGCGCATTTGACGCCGACGCCGTGCTGCTTGATGGCATTGGCCGAATCGATGGTCACCTGGTCGTTGGTGGCGTCGCGGTTTTCAACCGAGAGATCGTAGTAATGCAGGTCGATGTCGAGATAGGGGTGGATCAGCTTGGTCTTGATGAGGTCCCAGATGATGCGGGTCATCTCGTCGCCGTCCAACTCGACAACCGGGTTCCGGACCTTGATCTTCGCCATCGTGAAAAGCCTTCTGTTGCGCCTGAGCGGATTCCGCGAGGGCGGCTATAGCAGGAGGCGGAGGCAGGGGCAATTCAGATGGAACGGGGAAAGGAAGACAAGCTGCATCAGGGCCTTGACGGATAACCCCCCGATCAGGTCTAAATGACCAATCAAACGCTGCCGGCGGCGGTTCATAAAGCCGTGGAAGCGGCTTCGCCTATAGAACTGGGAAAGTTGTTCAGACAGAGGAGGCCAGGGTCCGCTCGGTTTGACGGGGTATATCATTCGACGGATATTATTCGAGGCAATCAACCCGTGAATAGACCGATATCAATAGCAATGACTTCAATCCATAACTGTGCTGCAAGGCTTGGAAGCGCTTTGGCGGAGGGCAGAACGTTACAGATTGTCAAGGCGGTAACAATCATATTCCTGCTTTCAAGCGCCTCCTACTACCTCGCGATTAAGAGTATATTCTACACACAGGACACAGTTGACTTTAAGTATATCTGGATCGCAGGTCAGTTGTGGAATGAGGGTTTGAATCCTTATTCGGAGGTGTTTCTGCAGCGAGGGCGATCCATTTTTGGAGACGATGTCGCTTTATTTCAATGGGTCTACTCACCGAATTGGGCGCCGATCGCGGTGGCCATGGCTTCGCTGGACTATGTGAACGGGGTATATGTCTGGCGCCTGATCAGTGCAATTTGCATCCTCTCTGGATGTATAGTAGCCGCACTTGGGTATAGCCGTTCACTTGATCGTTTCGACATTTTCGTCTTTTCGATGCTTGTGTTCTATACATCCCTGATGTTCGCCACTCCAGTCTCCCTATCTGCGGGGCAAACTTCGCCGCTGCTTTTTCTCGGCGCCGCTTGCTTTGTGACGGCGCTGCTGTGGCGCAATCGCATTTTGATGACATTCGCAATTATCGTCGTCATGCTAAAGCCTACTGCGGGACTTGTATTTTGTGCATTCCTGCTAGTCTGGCCCTTCTGGTGGCCGTCTCTCATTGCAGCCGCCATGATCGTACTCTCCTCGAGCATCCCCCCAGTGGCCGTATCTGGTCTCGATTCCATCGTTTCGGAGTATGTGGCGCGTGCGAGGGAGTACGAAGCCATGAAGTTGAATGGACCGTTCAGCATGACGGGGATCCGCAGCTTTGTGAACGGCTTTATGGGATTTCGTTTTCCGGCTCTTGTTTATGTGCTGTCCGGCTGCTTTGCCGCCTCACTTCTTTGCGTAGTGCAGGGATTTAACCACTGGAAGCAAGATTTGGACCAGGAGCATGCCCAGTTGACGGCAGGCCTGTTGATCGTCGTGGTATTGTTGTTCGTACCCATGCATACTTATGATTTTATTTTTATGGCGCTCTTGCTGCCGCTGACCTTGAACATGCCGTGGGCACCGCGGCTGGCTGCCTTCCTGGCGCTGGCTGTTGCCTTCCGCGTCAACAATCTGGCAGAGTTTACGGGACTCACCAGTCCGGCCGAGACGATATTTCCCGGGAGTATAATAATTACATTGTCCACGATGTGTCTGCTGGTCAGCTTTCTCGTGGCTAGCCATGAAACGCGAACACAACAAAGGCCGCAAGGCACCACATGATGGTAATCAGCGGGCAAATCCACGCAGCCAAGCGGTCTCCGGAAGAACCCCAATTGAACAGGCAAATCGAGAAGGTGGCGGCAAGTCTCGGGATGTGGGGCTGGCGGTGGCCAAGGCACCGGCGACACCCTGCCTTGACCGCCAGCCGCGGCATTGTTGATGGTTTCCCCGGCTGTGGTTGCGGCGGCGAATCGGTGCTTCAGAGGCAGGCAGGCTGTCAGCGGCTGGACCCTACGGTTCATTCCGCCCTACAGCCAATTTCCCATCAATATGAAAGCCGACCAGTAATAGGGATGCGAGAGGGGCGGGCGCCCGGGTACGCCGTCTGGTTCGACCATCTCCTCAGGCTGGACGCCGCGCGCGACGTCCGTTGCGGTGCTGGGGGCGCGGCCGATCATCGCCACCTGCGCCTGGCGCAAAGCGGTAGCCTTGTCGAGACCCTGATCGAGGAGCCCGCGATAGAAGGCGGCCATCAACCCGGCTGTGGACTCGTCCGCTATGGGCCAGAGAGTCGCCATGACCGAGGAGGCGCCGCTGGCCTGGGCGAGGGTGGCGAAGCTCTCGACCTCCTTGCCGTCGGAACCCACTTCGCCCGCCGTCTCGCAGGCCGATAGTGTCAGGAGGTCGACGCCGGTGAACTGGAAGCGGGCATCGGTGCGGATGGCATCGAGTGTCAGCGCCTCGCCATTGCCGAGCAACAGGAAGGATTGCGATTCGTCGCCGGGCTCAAGCTTGAAGTGGCTGGCGATGTGGACGAATTCGGGGCGCTCCTCAAGCGCGGCGGCGAATTGATCGGCATCGAAATCGCGGTTGAGGCGGGGTTTCCCTGCGAAGACGCCGTCGTTGTCGCTGCCCTCGAATATCGTTTCCAGCTCGGCCGCGACGCCCGGCAGCCCGGCAAAATCGCCCAGTGCATCGCTGACGCCGAAGCCCACGGCGCGGGCCCGGTCGCGATCGCCCTTGGCGTAGACGGTTTCGGCGGCTGGGGTCTGCATGGCCAGCGCATAGTCCTCGATGAAGTAGCGTTCGCCGGAATTCAGGGCCGCGAAGGGAATGTAGCGCAGGAAGCCTTCGAGATTGAGCATCACGACGCGGGCTCCTGAGTGACGCAGGTCGCCCTCGACCGGACGGATCAGCGCATCATAGAGTTTTCTCAGTTTTTCATCCGCAGCGGGCGCCGCCCTGGCCGTGGCGCTCCAGCCTTCGAAGGCCAGTTTGGCGAGGGCGGCACGCGGCATCGGCATCTCGCGATGGACCTGAGTATTGGGGCCGGTAAGAAAGATATGGACCGCATCGTTGAGGCTGGCGATCTGCAGCAGGACAGCCTCGCCATGGAAGGGTTTCAGCTTCTTGCGGGTCTGGCCCAGCATGTCGAGATGGAGCTGCACGATCTCGCCCTGGACCGCCGCGGTCTCGCGTTCGAGTCCATCGATCAGGGTTTTCACATCCGTCTGGAAGGACTTGTAATGGGCATTGAAGGCGGCTTTCAACTGGCCGAGCCGGACTTTACCCAGATCATCCAGCGGCCCCGCCTTGGCCTTGGCGAGAAGCGCTTCGAGTTCGGCGGCGGTGGCGAAGGGCTGTTTCAGCAGGGCCTCGATTCCGTTCAGGGCCTGGCGCTCGGTTTGGGTCGAGGGCGCGCGGCCATCGGCCGGCGGGGGGTTGGACCCGCCGCGCACGAAGTCGAGCATCTCCTGGCCCTTGATCAGGTCGAGAACCCGCTGGGCCTCCTCGATACGGCCCTGGCCGATGAGGAGGTCGGCCAGAAACAGATAAAGGCCGCGGTAGCGCTCGGCGAGCGATGCCGCCAGTTCCGGCGGCAACCCGCGGTTGCGGGCACGGATCTCCTGCTGGGTGTTGACGGCCTTTTTGGCAAACAGGATGGCGGCGGGCGCGTTGCCCTGGGCTTTCAACAGCATGGCCAGGGCTTCGAGGCTGGTGCGCAACTCGTCTGGCGCGTTGCCCTGGGCAAGATTGCGCAGGCCGTGCAGCGCACTGTTCAGTGCGTCATCAGGCTTGCCGAGGCGAGCCTCGACACCGGCGCGTTCGCGCAGCAGGACGGCGGAGCGCGGGTTTTCCGGCCCCAGAAGTGCGTCGAAGATGGCGATGGCGGCATTGAAATGGGTTTCGGCCATGGCATAGCCGCCGCCGTCCCGGTTGAGAATCCCCAGGCGGCCTTGGGCGTCGGCGACGCGCACATGAGTTGCGCCGTATTGGGCCTCGTAGCTGCGGCGCGCCTCCTCCTCGAAATGGATGGCCGGTGCGAAGCAGCGCATCAGGGCCAGGCTGCGGGAGGTGTCCTCCAGGGCCTCGGCGGCGCGCACCGGCACGGCGAGATGCTCATAGATGGCATGGGCCGTGGCAATTGCGGCAAAGGCTTGGGACATGGCGCCAAGGCTGCGATGGGCGATGCCGAGATTGTGCAAGGCGCGTGCCGTGGTGCGGTCGGCGAGACCCAGCTTTTCCCCGGCCAATGCCGCGGCACGGATGACCTGCGCCAGGCCAGCCTGCTTGTCGCCAAGGCGCGACAGGATGATGCTCTTGTCGACCAGCACTTCGGCCAGATTCTTATCGCTTCTGGCCGGGCCTGCTTCGTAGAGCGGCTGGGCCTGGCCGAGGGCGTCCAGGGCCTCGTGGAAGCGGCTGAGGCCGCGCAACACGTCGGCGAGAGTCTGGTGGTTGCGGGCTTCCAGCTTTGGATCGCGGGCGGGGCCATCGGCATAGAGAGCCGTGGACTGGCGTAAGGCCGTCACCGCCTCCTCGCGGCGGCGCATGTTGGAGTAGGCGATGCCGCGTTCGCGCAGCAGTTCGGCCATGGCGGGGCCACTGGGGTCAAGCTCGAGGAGAATGGCTTCGGCGTCCTTCAAGGCATCAAGAGCCGGCTGGAAGCGCGCCGCCAGGCGCAGGCGTTGGGCCAGTTTCAGACCGGCCACGGCGGACTCCATGCTGCCCGTGCCATGCCGGCGGGCCGCCCCGGCCAGGCGATCGCGGTCAGCGGCAATGGCATCGGCGGGATTACGAATCTGGTCTTCGGCGGTTTCGCTTTTCCGTGCGGGGAGGACGGCGAGTCTGGCCATTGCCGCGGCGCGCGCCCGTTCGAACAAGCTGGTGGCGGCGTTGCAGCTGAGGCCTGGCCGCGCCGAGGCTGCATCCGGCCAGAGCAGGGCGCAGATGCAGACCACCAAAATGCCACTGATGCGCACGCCACTCATGGGGGCAGAGCGTAGCATGGCCAAACATGGCCGCGAAAGGTTCAAGGCTTTGACAGTGGGCCCGTGCCATGGCAGGCCTCGGCGCCATGACACGTGCCACGGTTTCCGCCAATGCCCTGCATCACCGTCCATTCGTGGCTTATTGGCTGGCCCTGTGGGCGGCGGGTTTTGCCGTACAGATCATGTCGGTGTCGGTGGGCTGGCAGGTCTATGACATCACCCGCGATCCGCTCGATCTGGGTTTCGTGGGGCTGGCCCAGTTCCTGCCGCCGCTTCTCCTGGTTCTGGTCACCGGATTGGCGGCGGACCGCTTCAGCCGGCGCATGATCATGGCGGCCTGCCTGATGCTCGAAGCGGTCTGCGCGCTTTGCTTCCTGGCCTTCACGATGTGGGGCGGCAAGGACATCTGGCCGGTGTTTGCCATCCTGATGGTGCTGGGTACGGCGCGGGCCTTCCTCAATCCGGCATCGGACGCGCTGGCGCCCAATCTACTGCCGCCAGAGGCCATCGCGCACGGCATTTCGCTCAATTCGATGAGCTGGCAGATCGCCAATATCGTGGGTCCGGTGGCGGGTGGATTGCTCTATGGCGTGTCGGGCAATGCCGCCTATGGCGCGGCCCTGGGGCTCATTGGCCTCGCGGTGGTGCTGGTCGGCCTGATCGGGCCGGTGGGCCAAGCCAATCACGCCGAGCAGACCTCACTGGAAACTCTGTTTGCCGGATTCCGGTTCATCAAGTCCGAAAAGATCGTGCTGGGGGCCATCTCGCTCGATCTCTTCGCCGTGCTGCTGGGAGGCGCGGTGGCGTTGATGCCGGTCTATGCGCGCGATATTCTGGAGGTTGGCCCCTGGGGGCTTGGCCTGTTGCGCGCCGCTCCGGGGGTTGGCGCCGTCGTCATGGCACTCTACCTCGCGAAGTTCGGCGTCAAGGACCGGGCCGGAGTGATCCTCTTCGTCTTCGTGGCCGCCTTCGGGTTCTTCACCATGGTCTTTGGCCTTTCAACCTGGGTGCCTTTATCGATCGCCGCCCTGGCGCTGATGGGGGCCGCCGACATGGTCAGCGTCTATATCCGCGAGACGCTGCTGCAATTGTGGACGCCAGACGGCGTGCGTGGCCGGGTGAACGCGGTCAACCGGGTGTTCATCGGCGCCTCCAACGAGTTGGGCGAGTTCCGGGCCGGTGTGGCCGCGGCCGCGATCGGGGCGGTGGCCGCCGTCACCTTCGGCGGGGCCGGGACCATGGCAGTGGCTTATCTCTGGTCGCGCTGGTTCCCGGAATTGAGGACGGCGCGGCGGATGGACCGGCGTTGACGACCGATGCAGTGTGCATCAACAAATTTTCGTCACTCATCCCTTAAAAATTGTCGATACCATTTTCGCCACTTGCTTCCCTAACTTCTTCGATAGTGACATTTCGCCCTGATCGACATGAACGACTCGCGCGGGATCGAATTCAGTGTTCACCACACCCAAACTCACGCGATTGCTAAAGTTGTCGGCCTCCTCCCAATTGCCCGGGTCAAATCTGAGAACCAGACGTGAAAGGCCACTCGATCCATGTCTTAGCCCACACACAGTTGCGGTTAGACCTGGGAGCGCAATAACTGGACGTGAGTGCCCAGTATCTTTCGGAGGACGATAGAAACCATTGTATCTGCGATACACGCGAACCTTGTCTCCCAATCGAAACTCGTAACCTCCAAAACCGCTTGGATTGGCGGTACTGTCTCTTCTCAGCGGCTGGATACTGCTCTTTTCTTCCTCGCTTAGTCTCCATGATGCTGACTTCCATTCCTCTTTGGAGGCAAGAAAAGCAAGTAGCGGCTTGACGTCGTCGGAAGTATTCCATTCGCGCTGATAAATGTAGTCAGCGACGCATTCGCCTCCACGATTTCGAGTTGCAGGACTGGCGCCCAAGTCGACTAATAGTGAAAAAGTCGCGACACCAACACCGTGGGCGTAGGCGGAACCGGCCGCCCAATGCAGGCTTGTGCCGGCAAAGTTACCCCTATTTTCGAAGTCGTAGTGTCTGTTAAGCTCGGCACCGCGCGACACGAGGAGGCGAATAGCATCATCATAACCTGACTGAATTGCTTCGAACAGCGGTGGCGGTGTGCTGTTGTTTCCATTGACGAGAGCGCCTCCATCAATCAGGAGCTTCGCAATCGCAATGCGGTCTCCCGCACATTTTTGCCGTGCCGTAGGCAATGTGTGGCCCATGAAGCAAGCCGCCAGTGGCGCAGAGGAACCTCCATTTGGGTTGGCACCATTTCGTAGAGCTATTTCCACAGCGCTGGATGCTCCTACAAATGCCAAAAGGCCAACTGGCGTAAACCCTTCTTTGTCAACTTCATTGAGTAAGACGCCGCCTGAAATCAACTTTATTACAGTATCGAGAGCGTCTAGGTCTCCTCGACTTGCTCTCCCCAATATAAGTTCGTTGTAGATTGAGTAGTCCGCCGAAATGTTGCGGTCCGCAACACGACTTCTATGCTCGCGAGTTATGCTGCCAGAATTGGATTTGAAATGAGACAGCGCCTCTGCAATATTTCCAGCAAGCACCATCCCTGAGAAGTCGCTGAGTACAGTCATTTGCCGCTCCGTCCGGATGCAGTGAACTCAGAGTCACTCTCATGTCAAGCAATATCCGCGCCACTACATTAGCCGGTACATCTCAACTCGGCGTTCTATCTCAGTTCCTTCTTGCATATAGGACATTTTCTTAGTTCCGAGCTCGTCCAACCCTCGTGCCCTTTGCAGGAATGACAAATGAAGTGTCCGCTCTCACAGGTTTTGCCTCCTTCAATATCCTTTTTCTTTCCACATTTGTCACAAGTTCTGCTGCTCATGGTGTGTTCCAGTTCTGTAAATTGAAGATTCTTCTTAGGTCAGTTGTCCGACTAGCGACAGATCTTGCATCATTGGTCAACCGTTGCCTGTTCATGTCGGTGAACGCCGCCTGCTGATGTTCTGCCTTAGCTTTGTTGAAGCCTTTAGCTCCCGGAGACCCTAACTGGTATATGTGAATGGCTAAAACGTAACGCTGCATAAACTCACGCGCTGCACCGACGACGAACACTATCGCGACTGCCGCGAGCGAAAATCGTGCAGGGACTGCCTGTACCAACGAGCAACCTGTCAGGGCTGCCGCAGCCGAGAAAGAGAACCCGAATAATTCGAGCGACATTCGAGCAGAAAGACTGTGCGAAAAGATCGCGTTCACACTGATAACTCTCTGCCCAACGACGAGCCGCCCTTCCGCGATTTCAAAGTCCTCGGCTCGGATAATTATGGTCATTCAATCCGGGTGCGTGATAAAGATGATGGGCTGGAAATTGAAGAACTTCAAGTCAGCGATGTTGAGCAGCGCCGGCCACTGGCGATTGACAAGATAGACGATTGGATCGCCGATACAGGTCAATAGCCCTCCGATAAACTGGATGAAGACGCCAAGGAGGGGGATGAACATCCCCAAAATCCGGCCGACCGCAAAATAGAACAGCGCCAGCGGCATCCCCAACACGGCAAGCGCGAACGGGAAAATCAGCGCCTGGCTGAGCGCTCCAGACGAGATCGGAATAAGTGCCAAGATCAATCCCGACGCAAAGCCCCTCGCCAGAACCAATTTCAAGGTCGAACCCCAGTGGACCCTGCCGAGGTCGGAGAAGGAAAAGTCGCTCACCTGCCTGCTACTCGTTGCCGTTGCGGAGAATTGCCGCAACTTGAATGATCATCTCCGCCCGCTGGTGATCGACGGAAAGCCAGCCAACGATGCCGTCGATCAGCTTTTCCTCCTTTGCTCCGACGTGGCCGTCGCTCATCACCATCATGACTGCAAATGCCAAAGCCGTCTCGCGGAGTTCCGCCGAGAGCGCCTGAGCGGCCTTGCTGCACATGGCTTCGGGGCCTTCGTCCTCGACGAGATTGATCGCCTTTTTGATAATCTCGGTATCCCGATCACGCGAATTATTGGCGTAAATCGGGCTAATCAGGCAGATGGATCTGATCTGGACGATTTCGTCGTCGTCGATGGAGCCGTCGGCAAGCATTGCCGCCACCATCGGGATCATGACGGCGGTTCCGACATCCAACTCTCTTGAAGATCCCTTGCCCCTTAGCGAAGAGAACAGTCCCATCTCCAATCCCCCCAATTAAAGTGACGCGGAGCAATCTTATCTTGCACATTTTTTTTTCAAGGTAATTTATGGACACCGCTCAATATCGAATCCGTGTGGCGCCAACGGGGAAAAGTTCCGTGGATGTTTTTTCGCAGATCGAGCCGTTTGTCCTGAAGCACAAAGCAAAGCTCGTTGATGGCGCCGGTAGGGTCGATGCAGCCGTCAGCGACGAAGGCTTGCGAACGGTTGCAGTTATTTTGCATGCCCTCCTGCCTTTGCCAGTTCGCATGGTCGTCAAGAAGGACGCGTTGGCAGGCGTTCTAATAGCCAATCGCCCTCGGATGAGAAAATTATTGGAGTAGATGAAAGAATGCCGCCAAGATTGTTATACGTAAGTAATTCAACTTAAAATTGTATTTTCGTTATTTCCAGCGCCTTGGCAGGTTCCGGCAAGACGCTGAATGAGGTGCTTGGGGGCCATCGCCCATCGTGGTGCTGGTCATCCGCAATTCGGCGAGAGTATCGGAACGGCGGCGCGCGCGTCTTGGCGGTACCTTTGTTCTGGTCGCGCTGGTTCCCGGAATTGAGGATGGCACGGAAGCTCGATGGCAGAGGCTAGTTACAATATGATATCCGCCGCGGTGACCAATGGGCTGCCGGTCAGGCCGATCTGGAAGTCGGCGGTGCCGTCGCCGTTGAAATCGGCCTCGAGGCGGCCCAACGCATAGCGCAATTGGCCCGCGACATTGGTGAACGCTCCACCGGCGATGAAGACGAAAGGCTGGTTGCCCGGTGCTTCGCTATTGGAGTCGATGTCGAACAGATTGATGATGTCCTGGCCATGGACAAAATCGGTGATGACATCGCGCTGGGCGCCAGCAGCACTTTCGGTGCCATCGTTGAAATCGAAAATGTCGGCGCCAAGCCCGCCGGTCATGGTGTCGCGGCCCTGGCCGCCGATGATGAGGTCGTTGCCGTCGCGGCCCAGCAATGTGTCGGCACCCTCGCCACCGTCGATGGTATCGTTGCCGTTGCCGCCGGTCACCGTGTCCAGGCCCTCGAACGTGAAAATCGTGAAGCCGCCCGTGGCGTTGCCGAAGTTGAAGGCATCGTCGCCCGACGTGCCGTCGAACTCGTCGATGCCGCTGATCACCGAATTGCTGAGATTGACCGTGCCAGCCGCGCTGAGCTTGAGGATATCGATAAAGCCCGATCCGGCAAGGTTCTCGAAACTGCCCATCTGCGCGGCTGTCATCGTCACCGTATTCCCGGCCAGGCGGAGGATCTCGACCGATGTCAAGGTTACGCTGGTCAGGTCGACAGTGCCGAATGCGCCCGAAATCTGGAAGTCCAAGGTGTCGGTGTCGTTGCCGCCATCGATAGCTTCGGCGAGCCCCGAAAGGTCGGAAACTCCGGTCACCTGGAAAATGTCGTTGCCGGAAGACCCATTGAGGGTGTCCGCGCCAACGCCGCCGCGGATGGTGTCGGAACCGGCCCCGCCGTCGACGGTATCGTCCCCGTCGCCGCCGTTGATCGTGTCGTTATTGAGCGTGCCGGTGATGGTGTCGTTGCCGCCCCGTCCGTCGATGAACTGCGCGTTGATGACATCCGTCAGGTTGATGGTATTGGCATTGTTGGACCCGCGGATTTCGTCGATGCCGGTGATCGTGGCGCCGCTCAGATCGGCTTGACCGGCCCCCGACAGAATCAAACGGTCGGTGAAGCCCGATCCGGCAATGGCCGTGAAGCCGCTCAATTGGGCCGCGGTCAGGATCAGGTCGGTTCCCGAAAGCAGCAAGTTCTCGACGCTGGTGATCGCCGTCGATGTGATGTTGACGGTGCCGACGACGGACACCGTGAACATGTCGAGCGTATCCACGTCCAGCCCGCCATCGATGATTTCGGCCAGCCCGTTGATCTCGGCGACCGAATTGACGCAGAAAACGTCGTTGCCGACGCCGCCCGTCATGGTGTCGCGGCCCTGG
>JANPCA010000509.1:0-1845 GCA_031430715.1 Hyphomicrobiales bacterium
GCCAGACGATGAACTGGTCGAGGGTCTTGACCGCCGCCGCGTCGCTCCCCGCCAGCGCCGCCTGCAGCACCTGCTCGGGCGTCTCAAGAGCGGGCTTGTCGGCGATGCTGCGGTACATGAGCAGGAGGCCGCCGCCGGTGATGGCATCCTCGGATTCGAACGGGATGCCGGGCTTCGTCATGGTCTCGCGCCAGTCGAATTCGGCTTGCGTCACCACGGGAAGCGTGATGTGGCCGACTTCGCCGGGCAGCGCCATCCAGCCGCCCTGGGGGAGCGGCGCCAGGGTCGCCATGCCAAGGCCAGTGCCAGGCCCCAGCACGATTTTCACGCCGGGTTTCGCGGGCGTTTCGCCACCAATCTGGATGATGTCGTCGCCCTCGAGATGCGGCAGGGACAGGGCCAGGGCCTCGAAATCGTTGAGCAGCCGGAAGCGCTTGGCCAAAGCCGCCTGGCGCAGGGATTCGCGGGTGAAGCTCCAGTCGCGGTTGGTGAGCGAGACCATCTCACCCTCGACGGGGCCGGCCACCGCAATGGCGGCGGCCGCCAGTTCCGTGAGCCCCCGCGACTTCACATAGGCGCCGATCGACTCTTCCAGGGATGCGAAATTATTGTTCTTCAGCACGTCGATGTCGCGGACCTTGGTGGAGCCCGGTTCCACCAGTCCAAACCTCGAATTCGTGCCGCCGATATCGCCGACGAGTGCCAGTTCGGTCATGATCCCGCCTCTTGAGGCCATTGCAGTGCCACGAGACGCGGCTTTGGGCAACAGCGAAAGCTTTACGCGTCCGCGAAAGCCGTCTAGGAAGCGGCCAACCCTTTCATATTGGATTTGACGTGACCAACCCGCTCGAACAGGAAGTGGCGCGGCGGCGCACCTTCGCCATCATCTCGCACCCGGACGCTGGCAAGACGACGCTGACCGAAAAGCTGCTGCTGTTCGGCGGCGCCATCCAATTGGCAGGCCAGGTGCGCGCCAAGGGCGACCGGCGGCGGACGCGCTCCGACTGGATGTCGATCGAACGGGCGCGCGGCATTTCGGTGGTCACCTCGGTGATGACTTTCGAATATGGCGGTGTCGTCTTCAACCTGCTCGATACGCCGGGCCATGAGGACTTTTCCGAGGACACCTATCGCACGCTCACCGCGGTCGATGCGGCGGTGATGGTCATCGACGCGGCCAAGGGCATCGAGGCGCGCACCCGCAAACTGTTCGAGATCTGCCGCTTACGCGACATTCCGATCATCACCTTCGTCAACAAGATGGACCGCGAGGCGCGCGATCCGCTGGACCTGCTCGACGAGATCGAGAAGGGGCTGGCGCTGACCGTGGCGCCCATGGTCTGGCCCATCGGCCAGGGGCGCGATTTCGCCGGGACCTATGATTTGATTTCGCCGAAGGTGCGCCGGCTGGAGCAGGATCCGGAGGGCATTCCGGTGTCCGGTCCCAGTGATCCGCTGATCGATACACTGATCAAGGGCGATACGCTCGCCAAGTGGCGCGACGAGATCGGACTGGTGAAAGACCTGTGCAGCAGCTTCGACCGGCAGTCCTTTCTCGAAGGCCATCTGTCGCCGGTCTATTTCGGATCGGCGCTCAAGAATTTCGGCGTGCGCGACCTGCTTCAGGCGCTCATTTCCTATGCGCCGCCGCCCCGCGACCAGCATGCGTCATCGCGCGTCGTGCATGCCACCGAGCCGAAGATGACCGGCATCGTCTTCAAGATCCAGGCCAACATGGACCCCAATCACCGCGACCGCATTGCCTTCATGCGGCTCGCCTCGGGCAAGCTCACACGCGGCATGAAAGTCAAGTTGGTGCGCACCGGCAAGATGGTGGCCTTGAAC
>JANPCA010000510.1:0-3121 GCA_031430715.1 Hyphomicrobiales bacterium
GGCAATCCGGTCCTCAATATCGACATAAGAGAAAAACTGCTTCGTCTCTTCAGGCCCGCCGCGCATCGCAAATCACTCCGTCTTGCACGACAGACTGAATCACATCACAACAGCAAAATCGAAGAGTTTTTCAGCAGCCTGTTAGAATACCTTTGCGAAATCGCTCATTGCGTGTCCGTGTCTCTTCGATCCATCGCCTGTCTTGCTTCGACTGCAAGTCCTCTCTTGCCGTACGATGGCGCTGCACCATGGCAATCCGCCTGGCCTCTGTCCCTTCGGCCGCCCGGGTAAAGTCTGCCGTGACGCTCTCAGTGAAACCATCCAATTTCCCGCGCACGATGAGAGAAATGTGCTTTTGCACCTCATCAACTGACGGCAAGTCGACCAGATCGCTCACTCGATCGACGACCTGCCTGGTTCTCACATTGGCCCAGCGGGCGACGGCGAAGACTTCGCCATTCAGGTCTATTGCCACCACAGCCCGGCGATCCCCTTGGGCGAGATAATAGCCACGTGCTTGGAGCCCTTGCCTGAATGCCTTGCCGGAATCGGATGCCGCCCAGCATTGCTGGAAAAGCGCCTTGATGTCGCGCGGGTCCTGGCCGGTGCGCTTGGCCTGAAACCACTCCTGCCGGTCGAAGTTCAACGGATTGCGGAGTGCCGGATCAATCAACCCGCTGGGCATCTTCCAGCCGTGCTCAATGTAGAGTTTGCGCGAGATATCCTGAAGCTTCATCTTAAAATGCGGTTGGTCAATCGCAATCATGGTCTCGGCATCGATCCTCGACCAGACGCAGTGCGCGTAGCGCCGTCCGGCTTTCTCTTGAAAGATGACAACACGCGGTTGACTGGACAGGCCGAGCTTTTCCTCGATATCCCCGATCGCATCTTCGAAAATCTTTACTGGAACGCTCTCCGTCTCGGGTGGGTTCAACACCAGCGAGAACAGGAATTTCCGGCACTTCGTACCCAGGCTGACTGCATGGGCCTCCATGAAGGCATCGACGACATGGTCAGCGGCAAAGCCGCGTATCTCGTGAATCTCGATATGCTCGTTTTCCGCCTTTAGCAGGTGCTTGCCGAGGTCGACGGCGCCACCACGTTTGCTTCCCTTCAAAATCACGCAGGGCCGCCTTTCATCAAGCCGAGTGCGCGCATGAATTCGAGCCGCATGGCGGAAACAGCTGAACAGGCCTCGCTCAGTTCGGCTTCAGTTTCTGGCGTGAACGGCAGCAATCCTTCGTTCACTGCCTTGGCGATCTGGTTGAGGTTGCTCGAAAGCCGCGACTGCCCAAGCCCGGCCAGCACACGCGCCAAGGCCTCATGGTCCGCAACAGGGTTATGCCAACGCACCCGCCTGGCCTGGACATCGGCGGCAAGGATCAGATCACGGATATAGGTGCCGAGCGGCAAACGGCCAGCCCGCTCCAGGAGCAGGCGCTTTTCGCCATCGGTCAGGCGTATGGAAAATGGCTTTGTCTCCGGCTTTTCTCCTTTCGGATCAGCCTGGCTGGGCTCTCTTAATCTCGTCATGACGACGCACCCTTACGGCGAGGGCGGGCGTGGCCGAGCCAAGGATGTGTCCTTTAAGATTTGTTCCCACTGCGCTAATTCGCTGAAAATCAGGTTCGACTTCTCACCGTAGAAGCGCACCATCTTTTCAAAAGAATTCAAACACTTAGACGAATGGTCGTTTCGGCCCGCGCGCCAAAAATCACTTACACAACTCTTTCACATTTCTGACTCTTTCCAAGCGCGATGATACGGGTGTGGAAAAGCACACGATCATGGGCGGCAAGGTGCACGTCTACCGGCGTGAAAACAGCGGACTGCGGCAGTGCTCAACCTACCTGGATGGCAAGAATCACCGTGTCAGCACCAAGGAGGACAGTCTCTCTCACGCGAAGGAGTTCGCCGAGGATTGGTATCTGGAGCTGCGCGGCAAGCTGAAGCGTGGCGAGCTGAAACGCGAAAAGACATTCAATACCGCCGCCGATCAGTTCACCCGCGAATACGAAGTGATGACGTTTGGTGAGCGAAACGCAAAATATGTTGCGGATCATCAGAGCCGATTGAAGAACCATCTCCGACCGTTTTTCGGTGAGCTTGGCCTTTCGGAGGTGACAACGAGCAAGGTGCAGGAATACCGCCTTGCGCGGATGAAGGTCGAAGACGACAAGCGTCCGGTGTCGCGAAGCACCATGCATCACGAGATCGTCACGCCGCGGCAGGTGCTCAAGGCGGCAGTGCGGCAGGGCTGGCTCGAACGCCTCCCCGATCTGTCACTCCCCTATCGCGCGTCCGGCAAGGTGACACACCGCGCTTGGTTTTCACCGGAAGAATATCGCTCGCTCTACGAAGCGACGCGCCAGCATGTCCGCGATGGCAAGAAAAAGCCTTGGCTGTGGGCGGCAGAACAAATGCATGACTATGTACTCTTCCTCGCCAACACCGGTCTTCGCCCGGATGAGGCAAACACACTCCAGTTTCGAGACGTCAAGATCGTTGATGATGACGCGACCTCTGAACGCATTCTTGAAATTGAAGTGCGCGGCAAACGTGGGGTTGGCTATTGTAAGAGTACCGCGAATGCCGTTCGTCCATTCGAACGGCTCGCCAATCGTATGCGACCGGTGGATACAAAACTTGATCCGGCACATGCGGTTGCCGACGTGCCGAGGGCTGTGCCGCAACCGACTGACCTGGTCTTTCCGGTGAACCACAAAAAGCAGTTCAACGGCGTACTCGATGATCTCAAGCTCAAGCTTGATCGCGATGGCAATCGGCGGACAGCATACAGCCTCCGGCACACCTACATCTGTATGCGCCTGCTCGAAGGTGCTGACATCTATCAGATTGCCAAGAACTGTCGCACGTCGGTCGAGATGATCGAGAACTTCTACGCGTCGCATATCAAAACGAATCTCGATGCAGCTGCGATCAACGTGCGGAGAGCTCGGCCCAGCGACAGGCAGAGCGCAGCGGCACAAGATCGAAACATGGCCTGCTGCCGGTTCCGTGGACACCAAGTTAAGGTGTTTAATGGAACTGGAGGTTTCAAATGGAAAGACGGAAGTTCAGCCGCGAGTTCAAGCTTGAGGCGGCAAACCTGGTCAGGGAG
>JANPCA010000511.1:0-3546 GCA_031430715.1 Hyphomicrobiales bacterium
CCGTTGGTGTTGCAATGGGAGCCGGAGGGTTTGTCGTCGAAACGGCCGCCACTCCATTGGACATTATCACGTCGAGTTGCCACAGCGCACAAATTGAGCGCTCGTAGACGATGTGACAGACACTGACGTTACAACCTGGCCCCGGAACCCAGTTAGGACGGTGCAAGCCTTGAGCAGGGAGCAAAACCGTGGGTCTCGCGCCATCGGCGTTGGACACTTCAAGTTCGCCCCGGCGATTGAGATACAGCAGGACGGGATCTGAGCTAACCGCCGGCGCGCCCGCCGCATTGCCCGGAGAAGGGCCGCAAATTAATCCCCCCCACACAAATACAGAGGCCGACAGCAGACCTAGAGCAGCCCACTTACGCATCATCCGTCCCTCCACGCAAGCCGTTCCCAAAACAACATCTAACTTACCAGAGATTGAGACAAGCCAAGCCCTGGGCGGATAGATTGAATTTTCGAAGCTGGAAACAGCACATTGGCCGTTGCAGCGCGCAGCAGAAGTTAACATTTAGTTAACATCACAATTCGATTGATTGCAAATGATAATTTGCAAAGTGACAGATTGAACGCATCTCCATCTTGATGACAATGCTGGCCCGCCTGCAATTCTTTTCTACTGACGTAAACGTAAATTTGTGTGACGTTGCGTCGCCTGTTAATCCAATTCTAATCTCATTTGCCGTAAATTGCACCCATTGCGTTGGCCGGCGCTGGACCACAAACCAGGACAGCACGGGTCAGATTGCCGGCCAAGTGCTGGCGCCCCTCGTGAATGGGACGGTCGGTGATGCTGGCATTGAATTCTGGTTTGCAGGGTGCCTTGCCCCTGTCCGCGGGGGCCGGGCTTACCAATCCGCTCAAAGCCGTGACCGCCGTGTCCGCATTGCTGGCGGCCGGGGCCGAGGCCGGGTTCAGCTTCGGCATTTCCAGCGAATTCAGCGAGTTGTCGCGCCAACGCAAACGCCTGCGCAACAGCGAGGTGTCGCCGATGTTCGATGCCGCCACCTGCCGGACACTCGGCGAACGCGGTTTCTGGATGAGTGCCATGGACCGGAATGGCGAGATTGTCGGGCTGCAGGCCTTCCGTCTCGACGAGGCCGACCCCAATCTGGCCGAATGGGTTCTGGGTTGGATGATGGGGATCTATGCCAGGCGGCGCGAGATGATCGTGCCGCGCGGCGTGCTGCCGCCCGAGCATTCGCTGACGCATCTGATCGGCGGGCGCGTCGTCTATCACGGCGAGTTGTGGATTGAAAAGCACTCACGGGGCTGTTTCAGCTTTTTCCCGCGGCTTGGCATGCTGCTGGCGCTGATCAAGTGGCAGCCCAACGCCATCTGGGCGCTGACCGGCCAGTCCATGGCGACCCGCGGCCACATGGTGCGCATGGGCTATGGCCATCTGGAACAGAGTTTCCTCACCTGGGAATGGGAGCCGGATGGCGCCGAGCAAGCCGAATGGATCGGCATCGCCGAGCGCCGCCATCTTGAGTTCTCGGTCGCGGAAATGACGTCTACAGAGGCGAGATATCAACCTTTGCAAGTTCGGTGACGATGCGCACCGCTTTCTTGTTGCGCCCGGTGCGCAGCGGCAGCACGACGCGCTGATAGGGAACCCAGACCACATCGCCGTTCGAGGACGCCATGGCGGCATAGATGTGATCGTAATGCGGCTCGCCGGTGCGGCTCACCTCCGGATAGATGCGGCTCACCGCATGGTCATAGGAATGGCCGGTCAGGCAGGGGTATGACACCGGGTTCATGCCCCACAGCTTGGCGATGGTCGATTGCGCGCCGACGCGGGCCACGCGGAATTTCTGCGATGACATGTCATAGACGCAGTCGATCGAGTGGTCCTCGTCGATGGCGTTTTCCTTCAGCGCCTTCTGCAGCAGCATGGGCACATCGTCGCGGTTTTCGCGGGCGTCCTGGATATAGACGGTCTGCGAGAGATGGACGTCGCTCTTGTGAATCAGCTGATGGATGCGGGCACTGGCCTCCCAGGCATTCTCGTAGCGCTCGTTGAACCAGCCGGCCGAATTATATTGGAGTTGATAGGGGCCGATGGCGCCGTGGACCCATTCCATCGCAAAGTAGAGCGAGGCCCAATTGGCCGAGAACATGGCCCAGCGGATGGTGGTGCCGGTGTCGCTTTCGGTGAGTTTCACATAGCCTTCGCGGTGCAAAAGTGCTCGCTCGTCGGCGCCCGGGCCGCCGCCCTTGTCCGGCACCGCTTCGATCCTGCCATGCGCGGCCCAGTGGACGCCTCCAGCCATAGATTTTCCCGCCTCATCCCCCGGCCTCCGGAGGAACTCTCAATCGGGGACGACAATATCCCGGCGGGTCATAAGGACTGTTTAACAAAGTCGTGCCTTGACTATGGGTAAATTAATTCTGACAGCAACGTTCCGACAACCTGACCCAGCAAAGCACGTCAGAATATCCTACGGTGCATTGCCAACTGCTTCAGCGTATTCAACTCCGCTGAGCCGATGCGGACCGTTGGCAGCGAGATGCTTCTTACATGCCGCCATGATCGCGGAATCAGTCAGAAAGGGACGTAAGGCCCCGAGATCGAGGGTTTCCCGCTCAAAACCCAGCACGGCCCATTCGAGCCTGATCCCACCGCCGGGCTGCCGCGGCGGCAAGGGTTGGATCGCCGCCGTAACAATTTCGTTTCCCCGTGAGTCGATGCCGATGGGCTGGCTGCTCTTGCCGCCGTCAAGCGCGCGGATTTTAAGCGCGGCGGCCGTCAAACTTTTCTTGACGGAGCGCAATGCGGTCCGCAGTGGCCCATCGATGTCATCGAAGAACGATTTCACCGTTGCGCTGGCCATTGTGAACGGCCTGCCATCGGACAGGCGGGCATCGCGGCACTCGCTGACGGCATTCTGCAATTGCGTCATGAAAACAGAGGCACGTTCGATCTGGTCAGACTGTTGCAATTTTTCGGGCATGCGCTGGAGCGCAGCCAGCAACTCGTCCCGTCTCTGCAAGAGCTTCCAATTTGCATCTTTGAGGACCGCAAGAATGGCCTCGTGGTCAATGGCAAACAGATTGCTGTCCGCGGGCTTTCCGGATTTTCGCAAGATCACTCTCCACGCAAGGAAGCGCATGACGCCTAACGTCAAGCATGGCATAGCTCAGGGCTAAATTGAAGTAGACGGGAAAATAGAGTTCTTGCGGAAACCCGGCCTCCGCCGCGAAGACGATGTCGGAGGCCACCTCACCCAAACCGGTTGTTCTTCGGGAACCCCTTGGGCGGCAATCTCCCCGCTTGCGCCCGCTCCCCGATCCATTCCTTGAGATCGGTCACGTTCCAGTTGCGGCCCGAACTGTCGACCCAGCTCAGGCCCTCCTTCAGATTGAACACCTGAACGTCCGCCAATCCGCCGTCCTTGAACTTCTGCAGGCGCACGCCCTTGCCGCGGGCCATTTCGGGGAGTTCGCTCAAGCTGAAGATGATCATCTTGCGGTTGTCACCGATGGTGGCGGCGTGGGTGGCGCCATCCGGCACGTGTATGTGGATGTCGCGCTTGTCGA
>JANPCA010000512.1:0-15297 GCA_031430715.1 Hyphomicrobiales bacterium
TGAACTGGCGGCGCACCTCGATCACCACCGACTGGGCGGCCCGGCCCACCGCCGTCATCGACATGCCGCTGAAGAGATAGGGCAAGAGGCCGCCGAACAGCAGGCCGACGACGACATAGGGGCTGGACAGATCGAAGGTCACGTTGACGCCGTCGAAGAAGCTCCCGGGCGCCGCATTGGCGGCGAAGAACTTGAGATCCTGGGTATAGGCGGCGAACAGCACCAGCGCGCCCAAGCCCGCCGAACCGATGGCATAGCCCTTGGTCACGGCTTTCGTGGTGTTGCCCACCGCGTCGAGCGCGTCGGTGTTGTGGCGCACTTCCTTGGGGAGTCCCGCCATTTCGGCGATGCCGCCGGCGTTGTCGGTGACCGGGCCAAAGGCATCGAGCGCCACGATCATGCCGGCCAGGGCCAGCATGGTGGTGACCGCCACGGCGACACCGAAGACGCCGGCCAGATTGAAGGTGACGATGATGCCGCCGATGATGACGAGGGCTGGCAAGGCGGTCGATTCCATCGAGACGGCCAAGCCCTGGATGACATTGGTGCCGTGGCCGGTGATCGAGGCTTCGGCGATCGAGTTCACCGGGCGCTTGCCGGTGCCGGTATAGTACTCGGTGATCCAGATAATGAGGCCGGTGATGACCAGGCCCGTGAGGCCGCACCAGAACAGACTCATCGGCGTGAAGCCCCCTAAGTCAACCGACATGCCGCCGAACACCAGGCTCATCACCGGGAAGAGCGCCACGAGCGACAAGACGCCGGTGACGATCACGCCCTTGTAGAGGGCGCCCATGATGTTGTTGCTGGCGCCCAACTTGACAAAGTAAGTGCCGATGATCGAGGTGATGACGCAGGCGCCGCCGATGGCCAGCGGCAGGACCATGCCGGCCAGCTTCATGGCGTCGGGCAGGACGATTGCCGCCAGCACCATGGTGGCGACCGTGGTCACCACATAGGTCTCGAACAGGTCGGCCGCCATGCCGGCGCAATCGCCGACGTTGTCGCCCACGTTGTCGGCGATGGTGGCGGGATTGCGCGGATCATCTTCCGGAATGCCGGCTTCGACCTTGCCGACCATGTCGCCGCCGACGTCGGCACCCTTGGTGAAGATGCCGCCGCCCAGACGGGCGAAGATCGAGATCAGCGAGGCGCCGAACGACAGCGCCACGAGGGCGTCGATCACCGTACGGTCAGTGGGAGCGATGCCGATCCAACGGGTGAGTATCCCGAAATAAATGGTCACGCCCAAGAGGCCGAGGCCCGCCACGAGAAGTCCGGTCACCGCGCCCGCCTTGAAGGCGAGATCGAGGCCGCCGGCCAGCGACTTGGTGGCGGCCTGGGCCACGCGCACGTTGGCCCTCACCGAGACATTCATGCCGATGAAGCCCGCCGCACCAGAAAGAATGGCGCCGATGGCAAAACCGATGGCCGAGAAACCACCCAGCAGGAACCAGGCAAGGACGAAGATCACCACGCCGACGATGCCGATGGTTGTATATTGACGCTTGAGGTAGGCTTGGGCGCCTTCGCGCACGAGGCCTGAGATTTCCTGCATACGGGCCGTGCCGGCGTCGGCGGCCAGAAGCCCCCGCGTGGTGACGATGCCGTACACGATGGAGAGCGCGCCCGCGAGCACGATCAGCCAGAGTGTGGAGGTCATGATAAACCCTTGTGTTGGTTGAATTTGCCCCGGAACCCCTGGCGGATGGCCGCGACGGAATCGCGCTTCCCTGCCCTTGCCCCGGAATGTGGCGCCACGTATGCCAAATTAAGGGGCAGGTGGCAATGGGGACAAGTGGATAGCTCAACCCCGACGCTCCCTATGGCAAACAAGGCCTAAGGTTCAGGTATGTTCCGTTATTCATCCACGCACATGTCGTCTGTCATGAAGAACATATGCTGCCAACGGTCCTTATCCCCAGGACCTGGGGAGAAAGTCTGCTTCGAACGAAAAGGTTCCTAACTGACGAAAATGCGTTTGCCGTAGAGCCGGGAAACGGAACTACCGAATTGACCAATCTTCCAGGCTGCCCAAAAACTGCCGTCGGCGAGACGGATTAGCGACGTGCTTGCCGGTAGGACTCGCTCCGGCTTGAAGAGCGCGATCGGACCAGCGAGATGTTCTCCACCAGCGCCAAATAAAGTAGCAAATACCGTATAGCGTATCCCGTCCGTTGCGATAGGCCCGATGTTGAGAGTCAATATACTGCCATTGGCGGCTTCCACCACGCTCGGACGGTCGATCACGTAATCGGCCAAGCTGAGGCTGAAATTCCCAATTTCGTTGAGCCCGGCACTGTAGAATCTGCCGCGCAACACACCGGCGCCTTGCGCTGTTTGTTGCCAGACGCAGACAAATCCACCTGAAGCCAGCGCTCCCACACCGACACCTTGGGGGGTGGGAACCGTGCCATAGGCCGATAGCACCCTGCTCTTACCTTCCGGCATCCAGGTCGAATTAATTTTCTGAAGGTGCAACCCAAAAGCGCCATCGCTGGGACGCTGCGCCCAATAGCTTACAATCGCCCCACCTCTGCTAAGAGCCCTAACGCCTAGCAGATTCAAATAGTTGGTAACAATTGTGTTGGGGCCAAAAAAGCTGGGTGGATAAGCGTTGGATTTCGTGGAAATCGCCGAAATGCCATAGAACGGACTGTTTTTTTGCTCTTCCCACACAGTGATGGCATTGCCATTGGCGAGTCTGTCCGAAAAAATAGGCGTAACGGTACTCGCTTGCATCTCGTAGGAAATGCCTTCGGGACTAAGGGCAAATTCCGCAGTCACGGGCTGGGCAAAAATCGATAATCCGTCCCTGCTTTGAAAAAATATCAACGACTTGCCGTCCGCCATACCGACGGCCGCCAAAGTGCTGTTGATCGGGACGGGAAGCACCATATGGATCGTGGGGGACAGGCGGCCGCCGTTTTTCGAAAACACCTGGAACCATCCAAAATCGCCACTGCTGTAAGTGACGATGAAACCGCCGCCAAGGCGCGCGGCAAGTTGCGGAATGCCACCATAAGGTCCGAGGTCAACCAACTGAATGAGCGGTCCAGTATTCAACCCGGCCGCGCTCGCAGTGCGCGATTTGTCAAGCATTCCCAAGATTGCGGCAATTGGCGCAGCCTTGAGAAGCGATCTTCGGCTCAAAGACAAAATTCCCACCATGCGTTACTGCTGAATTCACACATCAGTTAACGCATACGTAAGTTTCTGTCCAGTGTCTTTGTTATCAGAAGGGATTTGCTGAGGCAGGTATTTGGCGCGAATCATTGCCAGATTACAAACAGCCTGAGCGGGCCGCCCGAGGAGATCTTGACGCCGACCACGCGGCCGATGTCGATGCCGTGCGATTCGAGGTAATCGCGGGTCACCGGATTGGCGGCCAGGGCACGGCGCAGGCGGGCGATGCCGCCGGCATTCCTTTCGGCCATGATGCGCAGTTCCGAGATGTCGGGAACATTCGTCCGGAAGCGGGGCTGCGTGCGGATGTGCAAATCCACGACGCCGACGCTGGGAACGTTGCGCAATTGGCGAACCCGCTGCGCGCGGCTTCCCGCCGAGAGCATGGCGGACTCGGCGTCTTGCGCGTCGCTCTGGTCGAAGGCCAGCGCGGGGACGCTCGCGAAAACCGCCGACGGCAGCAACGCCCACGCCGCCGTCCTCATCGCCACGCTGCAGGCCGGTGCCACGATGGTGCTGAGCGATATCTTGATTATCTGACGCTCACTCCTCCACGAACGCCGCAAACTCCGACATGAATCTTGGCCAGCCGGGGTCGTGCTCGAGGATCAGGTGGTTGCGGCCTTCGAGTGCCACGAAGCTGGCGCCGGGAATGCCCGCGGCGATGCGGCGGCCCTCGCTGAAGGGCTGCACGGCATCGTCGCGGCAGTGCATCACAAGGGCCGGCACGCTGACCTTGGGCAGCAGGTCGGCGACATTCATATAGTCCGAGACCAGGCGCATCTTGACGGCATTGCCGGGCGACGTGGTGACGCGCTGCAGGTTGTTGAACCATTGCATCTGTTCGGGCGTGGCACCGGGAACGAAAAGCGACGTGAAGAATTGCCGGAAGGCCGGGTTCTCCTGGCCCCAGCCGGTGCGCATCAGGGTCAGCATGGCTTCGGCCTGCTCGGCATCGATCGGCGAACCGCGCAGGCGGCGGCCGAGCGCAAAGCCGCCATAGAGAATCAGCTTCTTGACGCGCTCCGGGTGACGCACGGCATAGGCTATCGACACGGCACAGCCCTGGCTGACGCCGAACAGATTGAAGCGCTCAAGCCCCAGGCGGTCGACGACGGCTTCGAGATCGGTGACGAAGCCCTCAAGCGTCACCTCGCCCACGTCCCAGTCGGACAGGCCGTTACCGCGCGCATCATAGCGCACCAGTTGATGGCGGCCCGCCAGCCAGTGCAGCAGATGGCTCCAGATGGGGCTTTCCCAATCATATTCGAGATGGTTCAGCCAATTGCCGGCCTTGACCAGGGGCGTACCCTTGCCGACGCTGGCATAGGCGATCGAGGGGCCGTCGGCTGCCGAACAGAAATGTACCTCCTGGCGCAATTGGCGGGACTGCCGCGGCGGAGCCGGCGTGCCGGTCTGTGCCTGCGGATCGGCAACGATGCCGACGAAGCGATAGCCCTTCCGCGCACTGGTGCGGATTACGCCCTGCCTCGCGCCGGTATCGCCCACCGCGTGGCGCGCCGCGTTGATGCGGCTGGTGAGGGCTGATTCCGAAACGGCACGGCCGCCCCAGATGGTCTCGAAGAGCTCTTCCTTGCTCACCACTTTCTCGCGGTTCCTGATCAGATAGACCAGCAGATCGAAGACCTGGGGTTCGATTTCGACCATGGCGTTCCCGTGCCGCAATTCGCGGCTGTTGACGTCCACACAGAAGTTGTCGAACTCGTAAAGCATATCTTCCTTCCGCAAACCAAGGCCCCGGGGCCAGATTCAAGCGTTTCTCTAGGGAAAATCAAGAACTTCTCAAGGTCTTTCATAACGGCCTGCCGTAACTTGAAGATGCGCCGCCAATTGCGGAGCAACGAAAGCGGATCAACGGGTGGGGCCGGCCGCCAGAAATCGAATGAACAGACAACCCAAGTCCAGGAGACAACCATGAAGCGCCCAGTCCTTTCCATTCTCGCCGCCTCCGCCATATCCGCAAGCCTGCTGTCAGCTGCCTCGACCGCCGCGCTGGCCGACGTCAAGATCTACTCCGCCGCCTCTTGCCGCGTCCCGGTGATCGCCAATGTCGGTGTGAGCAGCATCGGCGTCGTCAGCAACAACAGCTTGACCTTGGGCGTTGCGATCAACTGCCCGCTGCTGCGCGATCACCCGTCATTGAAACCGACGGCCGTGGCGGTTTCGGTCGTCGACAACAGTTCGGTGCTGCTCGGCAGCGGCGCCATTTCCTGCAAGCTGCAGGCGACCAACCGCTTCGGAACGCAATTATCGACTGGCGCATCCGCGGCGACGGCCGGCACCAACAGCGCCGGCACAATTCTGAACCTGGCCATTCCCGCCGCCCTTTTTATCGATGGCGCCTACACGGTCAACTGCACAATTCCGCGCCGCGGCGTGGGCGATCCGGCGTCGAGCATCGCTTCGATCAAGGTTACCGAGGCGATCGCTTCGCCGTAATGGCATAAGTTCAACCGATCAGTTCGCCGGGGCAAGGCAGATTGACGGTCGAGATGCTCAAATCCCCCTTAGGCGCCTTGACCCCATCTCCTCCCGGTACAAACGCCCCGGCGGCTGACACTTGCGAATGACTTGCGCGTTTCGCGCCGCGCCGGGAACTTGTCCTCGTCTTGGCGCCTTTCGCCGCTTTCACCGGCAATAGCAGAGATGACGCCGGTTACAACTTGCAATGGCCGGGCTTCAACCTTTCCAATTCAGCGGCCGGCATGGTGCCGAATGTTAACGCGCTTTGCCGCGCGATTATTCTCTGATAAGTTAACGGGTGCGTTCCGCGCGTTTCATCGCGAGCGCCATATTCCAAGACCTTCCACAGACTGGACATCGTCAAGGAGATTCCCATGAAGCGCATGACAAATATATTCGCGTTTGCCGCGGGCAGCGCGTCTGCCTTGTTGACCATTGCGGCGGGTCCCGCCCATGCCGACACGAAAGTCATTCCCTCGACCACCATTTGCCAAGGGGGAACGGCGGGAAACTTCTCCGTTTCGAATCCGAGTTTTACCAAGGCCATCGTGGTCAACTGCCCGATTGGCCGCGACAGAACTGACGCCGTACCGGTCAGTATTCAGGTCTCGGTTACCGACAACAGCTCGTTGTTGACGAGCGACGGGAATTTCGCTTGCAAGGCCTTGGGCGTCACACGCTTCGGCGGGCATGTATCGTCGGGTGCCGCGGCAAGCACGACAGGCGTCAATGCGGCTGGCACCGTCCTCACCCTCGCCATTCCGGCCGGACCGGCTGAGGGCTTCTACATCATCAACTGCAAGATTCCGCGCCGCGGAGAGGCCGATCCCGCGTCAACGATCGGATCAATCCGGATCGTCGAGGCCGATCCCACGAATTGACGAATTGCGGGATCGGCATCGGGGCAAGGCAGATTGACGGTCGAGGCACTCAAATCCCCCTTAGGCGCCTTGACCCTATCCGCTCCCGGTACAAACGCCCCGGCGGCTGAGCATTTCCCTGTCACGCGGTTCTTTGGGTGCGGTGCCGCAGCAACCAGACGATCATGGCCAGCGCCACGGCGGTCATCGGGAAAACCGCGTAGTTGACCGAATCCCAGCCAAAGGAGGCGAGCAGCTTTCCCGCGCTCAGGGACGTGATGGCGGTCGTTCCGAACACCAGCAGGTCATTCAACCCTTGCGCCTTGTTGCGTTCGGCTGGCTCATAAGTTGTGGTCAGCAGCGTGGTGCCGCCGATGAAGCCGAAGTTCCAGCCGAGGCCCAACAGGATCAGGCCCACGGCGAAATTCTCGAAGTGAATGCCGAGCAGCCCCGACACCGCCGCGCCGATCAGCAGGAACATGCCCGCGGCCGAAATGCGCTCGGCGCCGAAGCGGGCGATCAGGTTGCCGGTGAAGAAACTCGGCACGAACATGGCGAGCGCGTGCCATTGGATGACCCAGCTCGAATCCTGCACGCTGAAGCCGCAGCCCAGCATGGCGACCGGTGTTGCGGTCATCACCAGCATCATGATGCCAAAGGACAGCATGGCGGTCGAGGCGGCCACCATATAGCGCGGCTGGCGGGCGATCACGGCCAGCGGCCGGCCGGTCGCCGCACCTTTCACCTCGGTCATCGGAATGTCGAGGGCCAGCAGGATCAGCGCGGCGACGGCGGCGATGACGGCCATCGCCACCCAGGTGCCGGCGAAAGTGACGGGCGCCAGCAGGTCGACGGTTCCCATCACCAGCACGGTGCCGGCGAGCGCCGCAACGACGCCGCCGGTCATCACCCAGGAGATGGCTTTCGGACGGAAGGCGGGGCTTGCCAGATCGGCGGCGGCAAAGCGGTAATAGGAGGCCGAGGCCTGGTAGACGCCGATCATGAAGGCGCCCACCAGGAACAGGGCGAAGCTCTTCTCGAAGATGGCATAGGTGCCGGTCAGTGCGCCCAACATGCCGACCAACGCGCAGATGATGAAGCCGGCCCGCCTGCCGATACGCCTCATGATCAGCGAAATCGGAAACGTCGTTAGCGCCGTGCCGATGATGGTGACCGACATGGGCATGGTGGCCCAGGAGGCATCTGGCGCCAGTTGCGTTCCCACCAGTCCAGCGGTGACGACAAGGGCGGTGGTTGCCGCGCCGAACAGCGCCTGGGCCACGGCGAGGATCGCCGCGTTGCGCCGCGCCTTGGTATCGTCGAACTGGGCGGCGGTCATGCCGGGAACTCTTGCGGACGGCGTTGGCGGGCCAGGCGGTCGAGGACGCCATTGACGAAGCGCGGCTCCTCCTTCTCGAAAAAGGCATCGGCCACATCGACATATTCGCTGATCGCCACGCGGGCCGGGACGCGTTCCATGAACATCAATTCATAGGCCGCGGCGCGCAGGATGGCACGCACGGTCGCATCGAGCCGGTGCAGCGGCCAGGTCTTGTCGAGAATACCGTCGACAGCGGGATCGATGGTGTTTTGCTCGCGCACCACGCCGTCGACCACCTCCTTCAGGTGCTTGTAGTCGGCCTCGCCGCAATCGCCGTCCTCGAAGTTCTCGCCCACGGCGCGCGAGGAAAATTGCGCCAGAGTCTCGCCGACGCCGGTTCCGGCAATGTCCATCTGATAGAGGGCCTGGACGGCGCCGAGCCGTGCCGCGGCGCGTTCGACGGGTTTCGAGCGGCGGGGGCCGGTCAATTGGTCAAGGCCTTCCTGGATGGAGGCTTGCGCCTGCTCATGGCACGGGCAAAGCGGATCATGGCGAGTGCCGCATCGGCGGCACCGCCGCCCTTGTCCATGTCATCGGCCTTGGCACGGGCCCAGGCCTGGGCCTCGGTCTCGCAGGTCAGGATGCCGTTGCCGATGCAGAGGCCGTCAAGGGTCAGTTCCATAAGGCCGCGGGCACTTTCATTGGCGACGATATCGTAATGCGTGGTCTCGCCACGCAGCACGCAGCCCAGTGCCACATAACCGTCAAAGCGGCCCGATCCTTGGGCGATGCCGATGGCGCCTGGAAGTTCAAGCGCGCCCGGAACCGCCATGCGCTCCCAGGTCGCCCCGGCCCGCTCGATGGCGGCGATGGCGCCTTTGGCCAGCTCGTCGCAGAGATCGCCATAAAAGCGCGCCTCGAGGATCAGCAGGTGCGCCTTGGTCTTCTCGGGCGCGGTGGTGGACTTCTCGGTCTTCATGATGTTCCAAACTCGGCAAGCCGCGCCACATAGCGCGCCAGCATGTCGATTTCAATGTTGACGGCCTGGCCCGGCTCCGCATGGCCCCATGTGGTGACGGCTTGGGTGTGGGCAATGATGTTGACGCCGAAGTCCAAACCCTCAACCTGGTTCACGGTGAGCGAGGTGCCGTCGATGGCAACCGAACCCTTGGGTGCGATGAAACGAGCCAGCTCACGCGGCACCCGGAAGCGGAAGCGCTGCGAGCCGCCCTCGGGCGTAATCGACAGGATTTCGCCCACGCCATCGACGTGGCCCGAGACAATATGGCCGCCCAGTTCATCGCCCAGTTTCAAGGCCCGTTCGAGATTGATGCGGGTGCCTTTGCGCCAGTTGCCGAGGGTGGTCTTGGATAATGTCTCGGCGGAGGCTGCGATGGCAAACCAGTCTGGACCCTTGCCGATCACCGTGAGGCAGCAGCCATTGCAGGCGATGGAGGCGCCGATATCCACGCCCGCCAACTCATAGGATGTGCTGATCTCAAACCGCGTATCGCCACGCTTCAGGATGGCGCGGACGCTGCCGATGTCGGTGACAATGCCGGTGAACACGGTGACCCCTCTCCCTTCGGGAGAAGGGAATAGACGGTCAGGCTGTCTATCCCAAGGCTTTCCTGCTCGCGGATCGCGAATGGCTGCAATGCCGCTTCGGGAAGGCCCGCGACTCCTTGCGGGCCAAGTAGCACGGGTGAGCGGAAGAGCTGTATTTCATCGACCATGCCGGCATCTAGGAAAGACTTGGCCAGAGCGGCACCGCCTTCCAGCATCAGGCGGTTGATGCCCCTGCCCCCGAGATCGGCGAGGAATTCGCTCACCGTGCCGCGCAGAACTTCGGCACCTTGCTTGGCCAGAAAGGACTCTGGAGGAAGGTTGCGGTTGCGGCTCATCACGAAGGGCCTGGGCGAGCGGGCTTCGAGGCCGGGCAGGCGGCAGGTCAGTTCTGGGTTATCGGCCAGCACCGTCTCCATGCCAACCAGAATGGCATCACATTGGCTGCGCAGCAGATGGACGCCGGCCTTGACCTCTGGCCCGGTGATGGCGGTGCGCTGGCCCGCAGCCGCCGCGATCTTGCCATCGGCGGAAAGCGCAAGCTTTAGAATTACATAGGGGCGCTTCTTCGTAGTCCGCATGAGGAAGCCGGCCATATCGCGGCGGGCCTCCTCAGCCCCTGCTCCCCGCTCCACGGCGACGCCGCCAGCCCGCAATATGGCAAGGCCGCCGCCCGACACGCGCGGGTCCGGATCCTCAATGGCCGTCACCACGCGGGCGATGCCGGCCTTGACCAATGCCTCCGCGCAGGGCGGTGTCCGGCCATAGTGGGCGCAGGGTTCGAGCGTCACGTAGGCGGTGGCGCCGCGCGCCGCCTCGCCCGCCATCCTGAGGGCTTCGGTCTCGGCATGGGGCCTGCCGCCAGGCTGCGTCCAGCCGACACCGAGCAATCGGCCGTCCTTGACGATCACGCAGCCAACATTGGGATTTTCAGCGGTATTCCCCAGCGCCCTCCTACCGAGCCGCAAGGCGTAGTCCATCCAGCGCGGATCGTCAGTTGTCACCGCTCTCGCCGTTGTCGTCGACACCCGAGAGTTCACCCAGAAGCTCTTCGAAATCCTTGGCTTCGCGGAAGTTCTTATACACGCTTGCGAAGCGCACATAGGCGACGTCATCGAGCATCTTCAAGGCTTCCATGACGAGTTTGCCGACCGTCTCGGACTTGATCTCGCTTTCGCCTAAGCTTTCCAGCCGCCTGACGATGCCCGACACCATGCGCTCGACGCGCTCGGGGTCGACCGGGCGCTTGCGGAGCGCCACCTGGATCGAGCGCATCAGCTTGTCGCGGTCGAAGGGCACGCGCCTCCCCGATTTCTTCAGCACCATCAATTCGCGCAGTTGCACGCGCTCGAAGGTGGTGAAACGGCCTGAACAATCGGGGCAATAACGCCGGCGGCGGATGGCGGTGCCGTCCTCGGTGGGACGGCTATCCTTCACCTGGGTTTCCTCGTTGGAACAGAAGGGACAGCGCAAAGGGGCGCCTAGCCGTAGATCGGGAAGCGGGCGGTGAGCGCCTTGACGCGGGTGGCCACCGATTTTTCAATCCTGGCATTGCCCGCTTCGCCATTCTTCGCAAGCCCATCCAGCACTTCGGTGATGAGCGCGCCCACCTCGGCGAATTCCTTCTTGCCGAAGCCGCGGGTGGTGCCAGCCGGCGTGCCCAGCCTGATGCCGCTGGTGATGGTGAAGGGGGCCGGATCGAAGGGAATGCCGTTCTTGTTGCAGGTGATGAAAGCGCGGCCGAGCGACTGCTCGGCGGCCTTGCCGGTGACGCCCTTCTTGCGCAAGTCCACCAGCATCAGATGCGTGTCTGTGCCGCCCGACACCAGATCGCAGCCGCCGGCCATCATGCTGCCGGCCAGCACCTGGGCATTCTCCGCCACCGCCCTGGCGTATTTCTTGAACGAGGGTTTGAGCGCCTCGCCGAGCGCCACGGCCTTGGCGGCGATCACATGCTCCAATGGTCCACCCTGAAGGCCGGGGAACACCGAGGAATTGATCTTTTTGCCGAGGCCGGCATCGCGGCTGAGGATCATGCCGCCGCGGGGCCCACGCAGCGTCTTGTGGGTGGTGGTGGTCACCACATGGGCGTGTTCCAGGGGCGAAGGATGAACGCCGCCCGCCACGAGGCCCGCGATGTGGGCCATGTCGACCATGAGGTAGGCGCCACAGGCGTCGGCGATGTCGCGGAATTTCTTGAAATCGAGGGTGCGGGGATAGCCGGAGCCGCCGGCGATGATCAGCTTCGGCTTGATGTCGAGGGCGTGCGACATCAGCAGCTCGTAATCGATCAGGTGATTGTCCTCGCGCACCTTGTAGGGCGAGACATGAAACCACTTGCCCGACTGGTTGACGGGCGAGCCGTGGGTCAGATGGCCGCCGCAGGCGAGATCGAGGCCGAGGTACGTATCGCCCGGCTGCATCAGCGCGAAGAACACCGCCTGGTTCGCCTGGGCGCCGGAATGGGGCTGCACATTGGCGAAGCTGCAGTCGAAGAGCTGCTTGGCGCGCTCGATCGCCAGGTTCTCGGAGACATCGACATACTGACAGCCGCCATAATAGCGGCGGCCCGGATAACCCTCCGCGTATTTATTGGTCATGATCGAGCCTTGCGCCTCAAGCACGGCGCGCGACACGATGTTTTCGGACGCGATCAGCTCGATCTCATGCTGTTGGCGGCCCAGTTCCTGGGCGATGGCCCTGGCGATCTTGGGGTCGGCTTTGGCCAGGGCGGTGGCGAAGAAACCCGAGGCGGAGGGCTTTGCGACGGTCTTTTTCTTGGCGGCCCTCTTGACAACTTTCTTCTGAGCCTTCTTCGCCATGTGAATCCCCTCCAGAGCTATCGCGCCGCACATGACAGATTGCGGCAGGGAGGTCCAGTTCCAAGTTGGCGCAGCGGGGATTTCCAATTGACGGATGAACGGCAGAGAGAGATTTCAGTGTTGCAGACGGCCGCCTCCGGCGCCGATCTCTAGACTATCGAGACCACCAACGGTTTCTCTTTGATCAATCCATGCTCCACTCGCGTCCGATTCCCCATGCTTCTTCCGGATTATGTAACTTGAGCGGTTTTGTGGTAATCTGAATATGGGGCATGTCGCGCAGGTTGCCGGTGGATCACGGGAATTCACAGTAAGCCTGAGCTTCTGATAGTTCTCGCCATTCCAAATACGTTCCAGGGGCTCCTCGTGCAGATTTCCCATCTTGGTTCCAGGCACGCAACATGCCATTACGTCGCCATTGCCGAGCAAGACTGAAGAAGTCCACGGTATGTCGCAATGCCTATGGCCAATCAATTCCCGCTTCGGCTCGAAAGACACAGGCATGTTCAGATTGACACCGCATTTATCTGCCATCACAAGAGATATTTCCTTCCAAGAATTGTATAATTCCTGTTCATGGTAGAGGGACTCCTCGGAAAGCTTGGGATCATACACTTCCACATGCCGAGTCTGCACTGAAGGTACCTGCAGGGCCTTGGCTTTTTGGATCAGAAGCGGCAATTCGTGGATATTGCTTTTCATCAGCGTGAAACCAAGAGAAAAGCTAACCGATTCACGCCGCGCGGATCGAAGTGACTTGGATAAACGCCTGACATTCTCAATTATTGCATCGAAACTCACGGGACCAGGACGAATACGATCAAATGTCTTTCCCGTGGCGGCGTCTAGCGAAACGTTGATACTCGATAGCTTTGATTGGACGAGCTTGCTGATCCTCTCCACGTCAAGATGGCTGCCATTGGTATCAACGTGGAACGGAACGCCGAGGCCAATTACGAAATTAAGCCAGCCTCCATACTTTGCATCGGCAAACAGCAGATCGCCACTATAGTCAGTTGCTAACCGCTTCAGCCAACCACTGGAGGCAAACTCCTCGACTTGCGTTTTCAAGGAGTCGGGCAGAATCGTCACAGTCTTTCGAGTATCTCTGGAGATGCAATGTATGCAATTATAATTGCACTGTGTTACGGGACTGAACAGTAGACCTTCTGGAATCGGGACGGAGGACAGAGGTGGCGAATACCGCGGAACAATTCTCAGCGCTGTTTGAACTGACGCACCAATGTCATCAGTATAAATCACCGCATTCTTAAAGCCGTACTCACGGCCAAAATCTACTTCACTCCAAATGGTCACCGCATTTCCGGCGGTGCTGTCGTCCGATGTCACGGAAATGAAGAACTCAGCAGACTGGCTGTCGCGCACCGGCTCAAAAAAAACTTCATAGTCAGAATTGTCATAAATGTCTTTTGACGATATAAGGCAATCCACCACCAGAATCGGCTTTGCTCTCTTGGCAACTTTTTCGTCATGAGAACACCGGTAGACAGTTATGCGGACGTTGCAATCGTTCTGCCGCGCATATGTCGCAAAATGCAACGACAAACCACTAAGAAAATCCTGGGTAGCCACGAAGTGCTGGCGCACGACACTGTTGGGCAGAATTTCACCGATTGGAAAAATGGCCATTGAGTCACCGCCACTGGATGCCCAACAGAACTGTAATGAGTTCGATCCGCCATTTCAATAGTAAATCAAGTGCTCAGGCAGCTTGCCCGAACTGAACAGACTTGGTCAATCTCGATCCTTCAAAGCGGTTTGATACCTCTCAGCGTCACTGCCCCGCCGCTGCCGTCTTCTCCGTCTTCGCCACAGGCTTCTTGGCGGGCACGGGTGCCTTGCAGCCGGCGGGAATTTTGCCGTCGGTTCCGGCCTTGCACTTCGCCGAGGCCACGGCCGCGGGCTTCGGTTTCTTGGTAGAGGCCACGGTCTTCCTGGCAGTTGTCTCCGGCGGCTTGGCGGCGGCGGTTGTTTGGTCCTTTTTCGCCACCTTCTTGGAACCTGTCGCGCCGGCGAGCGACTTCTTCGCCTTGATCTTCTTGTCGGCCACCTTCTTCACCAGTTTCTTCTTGGTCTCGCCGATCTTCGTGGTGGTCCAATTGCTGGCGGCGGATTCCTTGTCGGGATTGCGCGGCCCGGTGAATTTCCGGGTCCCCGAAAGGGTAGCGGTCCTGGTCTTCGCCTTGGACTTCTCGACGGTCTTCGCAGCGGCCGGTTTCTTGCGCGTGCCGGTCAGGCTGTCATCGGCCCGCGCCGCCCTTGTGATGCGCGCGCCGGAGACCTCCTTGTCATCATTGCGATTGCGGCTGAACAGGCCGCCGAAGGAGAAGGCCTCGGCCTCGTCGACCGCGGCCTGGCTGCGCGGGATGGGCTTCAGCACATAGCGCTGGCCGCCGCTGGTTTCGCCCACCGGCAGGGGTTGGCCCATGATGAAACCGGTGCCGTCAAGCTCGTAGATGTCGGGGCGGAAGGCGGCGACGCCGTCGCGCGTCGGCCAGGCGGTCAGGTAGGCAACGCGCAGCTGCGGCGCATTGGCGATCGGCGTGTCGAGGCGTTCCTTGTTCTCGGCCAGTTCGGCGATGCGGGCGCCATTGATGCCGTCCTGGCCCTGCAGGATCCAGTTGATGAGCACCGCCACCTTTTCGACGCGGACGCAGCCCGAGGAATAGAAGCGCTGGTAGGTGCCGAACAGGTGCGGCTCCGGCGTATCGTGGAGGTAGATGCCGAAGGGGCTGGCGAATTCGATCTTGGCACTGGCCATGGCATTGGCGCCGCCCGGCTCCTGGCGGAAATGATAATTGTCGACGACCACGCGGCGCCAGTTGACCTTGTCGGGGTCGATTTCCGGGCCGCCGACGCCGTCGAAGACCTTCATGTTCATGCTGGCCATGACGTTCGACGGGCTGCTCGAGATCATGCGCGGCAGGATGTCCTTTTCGACGATCGAGGCGGGCGCGTTCCAATAGGGATTGAAGCGCACCGTGGCGAGCGGCGTCATCACCACGGGCGTGGGCCGCGAAGGCCTGCCGACGATGGC
>JANPCA010000513.1:0-1551 GCA_031430715.1 Hyphomicrobiales bacterium
CAGTGCCCGAGGGTCAGATAGAGGACCTCACCCTTGCCGACCGGATGCAGGTAGAAAACCGGATGGCGGGCCTTGGGCCAGGCATGATCCACAAAGCCGGTGGCCTCGCCCTCGAACTCGGTGTCCAGCAGCACGTGGAGATGGCCGTGGGTCTCCATCAGATAGAGCTCGTCGTCCGCCTGGAACGGCTCGATGCCCTTGACGAGGGGGTGGCCCGGGTCGGCGACGGACACCGTATAAGGCTGGATCGGCGGGTGGGCGATGAACATGGAGCCCAGCGTCTCCATGAAGTGCGGGGCCCATCGCGGGCTGTCGACCTGACCATTGGCCAGGAATCGCAGGATCGAGTTGGTGCCGTGCAGGGCGTACCACTTGCCGCCGCTTTCCAGCCAGGCGCGCAGCGCCTCTTGTTCATCAAGTCTGGGGATCACGTCGCAGGTATAGGTGACCAGGAAGTCGGCCGCGCGAATGGCATCGAGGTTGGAATAGTCCTCGAACACCCGCACCCGCACCCGGTCGTCCTGGGCCAGTAGTTTCAGGATCTCCAGCCGCGCGAAGTCGATGTCGTGGTACTTGCCCCCGGCGATCAAGACCGCGTAGAGGCGCTTTAACGGCGCTTCGCTCATCGCCGCGGACCAATTACAGGACGCGCTTGGTGACGCCGACGACGATGACGACATAGGCCCCCGTCATGAACGGGCAGGCGGGTGAGGCCATGAAGACGATCGCCTTGGCGACCTCCTCGCCGGTGCCCAGTCTGCCCATCGGCACAGCCTTGACGGTCTGGTCGTAGAGCGGGGTCATGTGGGTCTTGATCATGTCCCAGGAGCCGCCCTTGATGAACACCGGCCCTGGCGAGACCGTGTTGACCCGGATCTGCTTGGGCGCGAGCTGCTGGCTGAGCGCGGAGGCATAGTTGATCACTGCCGCCTTGATGGCATTGTAGGCCTGCGGTCCGAGGAACTCCTCCACCGCCGCCGTGGACGAGACGGCGATGATCGAGCCAGCCTTGGACTTTTCGAGATAGGGCAGGGCGGCCTCAACACCGCGATAGGTGGCTAGCAGGTCCAGATCGAACACCGCCTTCCAGGCCTTTTCGCTGGCCGGTCCGCCGCCGGCCGAGGCGAACGAGATGAAGATGTCGCAGCCGCCGAGCGCCTCTGCGGCGCGCGCGACCCAGGCCTTGTAGGCGTCGCCGTCGGCCATATCCACGGCCTCACCGAACGCCTTGACACCCTTGGCCTTGAGCGAGGCGACGGTGGCCTCCACGCCCTCGGCGCCCCGGGCGCAGACGGCGACGTCGCAGCCTTCTGCCGCCAACGCTTCGGCGGTCGCCCGGCCGATGCCTTTGGTGGCGCCCGCCAAGATGGCTTTGAGACCTTTGAGGCCGAGATCCATGGTGATCCACTCCCTTTGTCTTTGCTTGCGATTGCAGCAAAAAGCCAACCTGATTGTTTGTTATCTGCCACTATAGGCGAACAGCTTCGGTCGTCTATCGGCAATTCGCGCCAAGTCAGGAGCCCAGGCGCTATAGTGCGACGAGCCGATGAG
>JANPCA010000514.1:0-2210 GCA_031430715.1 Hyphomicrobiales bacterium
GGGCAACGGCGGCCTTCTTCATTTTCATCTTCGCCTCGATCGGCGCCATGGGGGTGTGGGAATACTATTCGCCGGGCGGTGGCCCCCGCCACGGCGTCTTCGGCCTCGACACAACGCGCGGCGACCGGCTGTTCATTACCCTGCTCGGCAGCTGCTTCATCTTCTTAGGGTGGCTCGCCATCATGGGCACACCGCTGTGGGGCGCCCTCGCCATCGCACTCGCTTGGGCCTTCTTCATCTTCCGCTGGGTGTGATCACTCGGCGGCAAGCGGCGGCACGGCGAAATCATCGGCGCGGCCCTTGGGCGCCGCATCCGCCTCGCCGCGGCTGAACAGCTTCTCCGCCGCACTGCCCTTGGGCACCATGGCGCGGATGGCGGCCAGCACGGCGCCCGCGTCCTTGACATCGCCACCCGCCGTCAGCACCAGTCCGGCGGTGACCGTCACATCTTGCGGCCGCAGCAAGATCACTTCACCCATGAATCCCGTCCGCCCGAAGACCGGCACCTCGGCCGTCTTGACAGGCGGACCAGGCGCTTTGGTCTCAGGCGCGGCGCTCACCGCGTCGGGTGCCTTGCCGCTCTTGATCGCCTGCAGTACCAATTGTCCCAGCCGGTTGTTGCCCTGCTTGAAGAAACTCACCCCGTCGCGGCCGCGCAGCTTGCGCACCTCGCCCGTATCGTCGGGCCCGCTCTCGGCATAACTGCCGTCGGGCTTGAGGAATGCGGCCCGGATGTCGAGAAACGTCATACCCTTGGCTTCGGTGCGTTCCTTTTGCAGCGCCGCCACTGCCCGCATCGCCGCATCATACTCCGCATCCGCCATGGGCGGAATGCTGACCCAATAGACGCGCGCGCCCGATTGCTTGAGCGCCTCGAGCACCCGGTCGGTTTGGGCGTTATAGGCGGCGATCCAGTCCGGGGTGTTGAAGGCGAAGCGCAGGTTGCCGGCGCGGATCATCTGGCGGTCGTTGGCACCGATCAGCACGGCGATCACATCGTAGGAACTGCTCTCGAGAATCTTAGGCAGCGTTTCCGCCCAGTCATAGACCTCGGGCCGCGCCAGACCCGATTCCTCGTTGAAGCGGATCGTCACGTCATAATGGCCATCGGCCTCGCCCATGCGCATGAGGCCGGCACCGAGCCCGCCGCCCACCCCGTCGCCCAACACCAACACGCGGGTCATCTGCTGGGCCTCGTCTCCGGGTTTCGGCGGCGCCGTCTGGGCCAGCGCCGGGGCGCCGCCGAGCAAAAGAAGAAGGGCGATGGACGGCGTCAGACGCACCTCAGCTTCCCTTCTTGATATGCTGCAACAGCTTCACCGAGGGCACCCCGTCGAGCGGCAGCCCGGCGCTCTTCTGGTAGGCGATGATCGCCTCATAGGTTCTGGCCCCGAAGCGTCCGTCGTCACCACCCGTCTCGAACCCCTTGGCGCTGAGCCGCCGCTGCAATTCGACGCGTTGTTCGAAGCTCAAGTCGAAATCGACCCCGGGCCAGGCCGCCTGGATCGGCCCAAGCCCACGCACCCGGTCACCCAAGTGGCCGACCGCCAGCGCATAGGAATGCGACAGGTTGTAATCCATGATGGCGAGAAAATTCCGCGTCACCAGGAAGCGCGGGCCGGACACCCCTTGCGGCACCATGACGAAAGCATCGGCCTGGGGAGAGCCGAATTCCTGTCCATCGGCGCGCACGATCCCGAGCTTCTCCCACTCCGCCACGCTGCGCCACTTGGAGCGCCCGATCAGCGCCTTGTTGAAGTCCTTCGGCAGCGCGACTTCCCAGCCCCATGGACGGTCTGCCTTCCATCCCGCCTTGGCGAGGTAATTGGCGGTGGAGGCCAATGCGTCCTCTTTGGAATTCCAGATGTCCTTCACGCCGTCGCCCGTCCAGTCCACCGCATAGGAGAGATACGATGTCGGGATGAACTGGGTATGCCCCATGGCGGCGGCCCATGATCCGGTGAAATTGCCCGGCGCCACCACGCCGCGTTTCAGGATCTTCAAGGCCGCAATGAACTGCTCGGCCGCGAATTTCCGCTTGCGCCCCGCATACATCAGGGTGGCCAGCGAGCGCATGACCTTCATCGACCCCTTGTCCTTGCCGAAATTCGACTCCATGCCCCAGATGCCGAGCAGGATATGCCGGTCGACGCCATATTTCTTCTCGATCGCCGAGAGCAGCTTGGCCTCCTCCGCCTTCTTGACCTGCC
>JANPCA010000515.1:0-7271 GCA_031430715.1 Hyphomicrobiales bacterium
ATTTCGACCGGCAAGGCTGAGGACAAATTCGGCATTTCCTACAAGCGCGCGCCTGAAGTCTATGCCCGCGCCGCCGAGCTGGCGGCCATCGACATCGCCGGCATCGACATGCACATCGGCAGCCAGATCACCGAGCTCGAACCTTTCGAACGGGCCTTCAAGAAGATGGCTGAACTGGCCGAGGCGCTTAAAATGCAGGGCCACAGCATCCGCCATCTCGATCTCGGCGGCGGCCTGGGCGTTCCCTATCGCGGCACCAACGACGTGCCGCCGCACCCGGACGAATATGCCGCAATGGTGAAGCGCACATTGGGCCACCTGGGGCTGAAATATGTGCTGGAGCCGGGCCGCATGATCGCCGGCAACGCCGGCATCATGGTGTCGCGGGTGATCTATGTGAAGGACGGCGGGAACAAGCGCTTCGTCATCCAGGACGCCGCCATGAACGACCTGATCCGCCCGACGCTCTATGACGCCTATCACGACATCATCCCAATCGCCGAACCGCTGGATGGCCAAATGATGACAGCCGACGTGGTGGGACCGGTGTGCGAATCAGGCGACTATCTCGCCAAGTCGCGGCGGCTGCCGAAGCTTGCGCAGGGCGACCTCATCGCCACCATGACGGCGGGCGCCTATGGCGCGGCCCAGTCGAGCACCTACAACACCAGGCCGCTCATCGCCGAAGTCATGGTCAGCCAAGGCCGCTGGGCGCTGATCCGCCCGCGCCAAACCTACGACGACCTGATCGGCATGGACCGCCTGGCCGCCTGGCAGGAAAAACCAAAGGGTTAACCGCTGGCGCAAAAGTGATGGCGGGTTTGGGCACAATTTAGCCCATCTGTGCTAGCATCGTTTGGCCATGGCGAAGACTGACACGACGAACATTCTCATCCGCAAGGTCCGGCAGGCCCGCGCCGCGCTGGGCTTCGAACGCCTCTGGGCGGCACTGCATTGGCCCATCGTCATTGCCCTTGGCTTCGCCGCCACCATTGTTTCCGGCCTGTTGCCGCGGCTATCCACGTGGCCCAGGCTCGCCGTTCTGGCAGCCGCGCTGCTTCTGTTCGTCTGGTCGCTGAAGCCGCTGCTCCGCATCATCTGGCCGTCGCTTCATGAGGCCATGCGCCGCGTCGAGGAAAAAACCGGCCTGGCCCACCGGCCGGTCTCGGCCCATGACGACCGCCTCGCCGGGGCTGGGGACGATTCCCTGCAGCAGGCCATGTGGGAAGAGCACAAGCTCCGCCAGTTGCTCAAACTCGATCATCTCAAAGCCGGCCTGCCACGCTCGGCCTGGCGCGACATCGATCCGCGCGCGCTCCGCGTTCCAGCGGTTCTGGCCCTATTCGCCGCCATGGCTCTCGGCCCTGGCGATCCGCGCGGCAATCTCGCCGATGCCTTAAGTTTCACCCCTCCAACACAGGCAGTTCCACTGGTCATCGATGCCTGGCTGAAGCCGCCGGCCTATACGGGCAAGCCGCCAGTGCTGCTCACCAGTCCGGCGATGACCGAGCGCTTGCAGACCGAGCCCGATATTCTGATCCCCGACAAGGCCATCCTGGCATTGCGCATCACCGGCGCCAAGGATCCCAAGATTTCCTTCCATGAACTGAGCGATGCCAATACCGCCGCTGCGGAAGTGACCGGATTAGCGCCCAAGACCAAGAATGCCGCAGGCCTGTTCCAGTCCGAAACCGTCATGACCCGCCCGGCGCATGTGAAGATCATGGACGGCGGCAGAAAGATCGCCATGTGGCGCATTTCGCTCATTCCCGACGCGCCGCCCACGGTGGCCGTTGTCGATGAACCAGAAGGTGATTCGTCCGGCTCCTTGAGCGTCAAGTGGAAAGCCGCCGACGACTATGGCGTGAGCGGCATCGTCTCCGAGATTTATCTGGCCGACGCGCAGGATGATGGTGAAGGTTTTTCCAGCAGCGGCATCTTCGAGTTCGAAGCGCCGAAGCTGGCGATCGCGCTGCGCAAAGCGTCTCCGAAGGAGGAAGCCGGCACCGCCAAGGCCGACTTGGCCGAGCACCCCTGGGCCGGCTTCATGGTCGACCTGACGCTCACCGCCAAGGATGCGGCCGGCAACAGCACGGACAGCGTGAAGAGCACCTTCCGCATGCCCGAGCGCCTCTTCATCAAGCCCCTGGCCCGCGCCCTGATCGAGCAGCGCCGCGGCCTGATCCTCGATCCCGAGCGCTCCGGCCATGTGGTGCAGATGCTCGGCGCCATCCTCACCTACCCGAAAGGCCTGATCGAGGGCAGCGGCACCCACATCGCCATCGCCGCGGTCATGTCGCGCCTGAGCAGTGGCGAGAACCAGGACGACGTCGCCACCGCCATCAAGATGCTCTGGCAGATCGCCACCGGCATCGAGGAAGGCAGGCTCGCCGATGCCAAGGCCGAGCTTGAGGCGCTGCGCAAGGAACTGGAGCGCGCGCTGCGCGAAGGCGCCTCGCCTGAACGCATCGCTGAACTTATGGACAAGATGCGCGATGCCATGAACCGCTACATGCAGCAGATGGCCGAGGAAGCCCAGAAGCGCATGCAGCAGGGCAACCTCGATCAGAACCAGCCGCGGGGCCAGTCGATCACCCCCCAGGACCTGCAGAAGATGCTCGACATGATCGAGAAGCTGGCCCAGAGCGGCGCCAACGAGGCGGCCGAGGAATTGCTCGCCCAGCTTGAGGACATCCTGCGCAATCTGCAGCCCGGCATGAATTCCCAGCAGAACGCCCAACAGGGCGAAGGCCCCATGGGCAAGATGCTCGACGAGCTCTCCGACCTGATGCGCAAGCAGCAGCAGCTGATGGATGATACGCAACGCGGCCAGGACGGCGGCGGCATGCAGGGCGAGAACGGCGAAAACGGCCAGCAGGGCATGAGCGGTTTGGGTGACCGCCAGCGCGGGCTCGGCGATGCGCTGCGCCAGCTCATGGACCAGTTGGGCCGCAACGGCCTGCAATCTCCCCCGGCCTTCGGCGATGCCGGCAAGAGCATGGACGGGGCCGAAGGCTCGCTCCGCCAGGGCGACCGTGACCAGGCATTGGGCGATCAGGGCGATGCCATGGCCAAGCTGCGCGAAGGTGCCCAGGGTCTCGCCCGCGAAATGCTTCAGCAAAGCCAGGGTCAGCAAGGAAGCCAGGGCCGCCACGGCGAAGCCCGCGGCGACGACCGCGACCCGCTGGGCCGCCCCATGCCGAGCCGCGGCGAGGAGTTTGGTCCCGACGAAAACATGCTGCCCTCGGAACTGGCCATCCAGCGGGCCCGCGAAATTCTGGAAATGCTGCGCTCCAGGGCCGGCAACGCCGAATTGCCCCGCCTTGAGCTCGACTATATCGAGCGCCTGCTGCGCGGACTTTACTGAGGCTGCGGGGGCTTTTCCTGCACCAGCTTCACTTCTCCCGCCAGCAGCACCCAGCGTCCCTGGCGCTTTTCGATCTGCGTCACCGACCCGGCGCCGGGAAGCCTCGCGCCCAGGGCAAGCGGCATGACCTGCTTGCCTATAAGCGTCAGCACCTCGACGACGGCGACGCCGTCGATCACCGTCAGCAGGCGATAGTCCTGGATGGGCGCTTCACTGCCATAGGGCTGCAGGACGCGGGCGCCGGCCACCGCGTCCACGCCAACCCTGGTGACGGCGTTGGTGGGCATCGGATCGGCGAGGATCGTGTCGTCGGTGATGACCTTGCGTTTGGGCTCCGGGAAATTGAGCCCCATGTCGGCGGGCGGGTTTTCCATGTTGCGCAGCGCGATCACCTTGTATCCGGCCAGGAAAAGGCAGGCAGCCGCTAGGCCTAAGGCCAAGGCCTGGGTGAGAAGATCGGTGAGCCGTGATTTGGTCATGCCGCGCCGGAGCGCCCCCGGATGGTCAGAAATCGGTTGAGTTTCCCATCCCAATCTTGCGCGGACCGCAACAAAACGCACCAGGCGGTACAACCCGTGATCGCGGTCACAGATTTGGCCCGGCGATTCGGGCAAACAGAATGGGCAAGTTGAACGCAACCCGGTGATTAAGGCTCAAGAGCCTAAGAACGGGCCAGGCGTTCTTAGAGGAGGCGGCGTCTCGGCCCCCTCAGCTGCCTCCTCACTTGCATGTTCCAGAGGCATCAAACCAACGGCCGCATGAAGTTGCGTTTCATGGTTGTGGTTTCCAATTTCTGTCATCCCCGGATTAATTCCCATGGGCGCTAACTTAAGCGGCCTCCCCCTTGAATTGTCATCCCCGCACTTGTTGCGGGGACCCATCGCTCAGCACACTCAACGCGGTCATCTATTGCTCCATGGGTCGCCGGAATAAATCCGGCGATGACAAACGAGGAATGGTGGGCGATCAGTCAATTCCCATGGCCGTTGGCATCAAACCACGATCTTTGTGCGAAGCCCGCACAGCGCCAGGATTTTCTTCATGTCCTTCAGCGTGACCGCGATGCAGCCCGCGGTCGGCCCGGCATCGCCGCGCCTGAGATGGAAAAACACGGCACTTCCCAGCCCTTGCACACGCGGCCGTTCGTTGTGCGACAGTTCCACCACGATGTCATAGAGGTGGTCCTTGCGCATCAGGGTCTCATGCGCGGTGGCGTAGGGAATGCGCACCAGCCGGTTGTAATTGCGGTCGCCCACCGTCTCGCACCAGCCGTCATGGGCGCGCATCGGAAGGGCGCGGAGGCCCGAACGTGGCGGTGGCAGGCGGTCGCCCCGGTAGAACAGGCGGCGCAACTGCCACACACCCTTGGGCGTCGCGCCGTCGCCTTCGTGTTTCAAGTGCTTCCGGCCCGACCGGCCGATCGAGCACGGCACGGCAATTCCCCCCGCCTGGAGAACACCCACGGTCGCTCGCGCGCTGATGCCGCGGACGTGAAGCCTGGTGATGATTTTGCTCACGGCTTGTTGTGTTGTAGACTTGCTTCGAAAAGGTCAGTGATCACCATAACATCCGCAATCACGCGGGCAACCCCAGGCCCCAGGACTTTAGCTCATGAGCAACACCAAGAAGATCATCATCATCGACGACGATGACATGTTGCGCGACACTTTGAAGGAGCAGTTTTCGCTGCACGACGAGTTCGTCGTTACCGATGTCGCCAATGCCACGGCGGGTGTCAAGGCGGTGAAGGCCGATCATGCCGATCTCGTCCTCCTCGACGTGAACCTGCCCGACATGGACGGCCGCGAGGCCTGCAAGATCATCCGCCGCAATGGCTACAAGGGCCCGGTCATCATGCTGACCGGCCAGACGTCGGATTCCGATACCATCCTCGGGCTTGATTCGGGCGCCAACGACTATGTCACCAAGCCCTTCCGCTTCGGCGTGCTGCTGGCCCGCATCCGCGCCCATCTGCGCCAGCACGAGCACAGCGAGGACGCCGTCTTCAAGGTCGGCCCCTATACGTTCAAGCCCGCCGCCAAGATGCTGATCCGCGACGACAGCCGCAAGATCAGGCTCACGGAAAAGGAAACGGCGATCATCAAGTTCCTGCTCAGGGCCGGCGAACAGATCGTCGGCCGCGACGTGCTGCTGCACGATGTCTGGGGTTATAACGCTGGCGTCACCACCCACACGCTCGAAACCCATGTCTACCGCCTGCGCCAGAAGATCGAGCGCGATCCCTCGCACGCCGAGATTCTGGTGACCGAAGGCGGCGGCTACAAGCTCGTCCCTTGATCTTGGACTTCAATCGTCCTCTTATGTAAGGGGGACGAATGGGGATTCGGATCGGGTTATGGGGTGGCAGGCCGCACAGCGGTTTTCGGCCGGCGGGCGCTGAATGAGCGTCAAGGCCGATGCCGAAACCTTCCGGAGCATTCCGATCTTTTCGGATTGCGATCCCGTGCACCTGCAGGTTCTGGCCTTTTCCGCGGCGCGGCAGAATTTCGCCGAGGGCGACGCCGTCATCAAGCAGGGCCTGCGCGGTGCCGCGGCCTATCTGATCCTGTCGGGCAGGGCCGATATTCTCAGCGGCAGCAATGCCAAGATCGGTTCGGCGGGACCCGGCGCCATGCTGGGCGAAGTGGCGATGATCGGCGACAGCGCCTATGCCATCACCGCCCGGGTCAGCGAGGCCATGGCCACCGCCCGCATCGACCGCGCCCTGTTCATGCGTATCGCCAACGAATATCCGGAATTCGGCACCGCGGTCTTCCAGGCCCTGGCCCGTAAGCTTGGTATCGCCATGGACGATCTGGAACTGGCCCGCCACGCCTTCGACCAGGCCAAATCCTTCAAGAACCTATAGGGCGAAACTCGCCATCACCGGCGCATGGTCGGAAGGCTGGGTCCAGCCCCGGGCCTCGCGCAGAATGTCGATCTTCTTGCACTTCGGCGCCAATCCCGCCGTCGACCAGATGTGGTCGAGGCGGCGGCCCTTGTTGGCTTGGTCCCAGTCCTTGGCGCGGTAGCTCCACCACGTATAGAGCTTCTGGTCGGCCGGCACATGCTGGCGCATCAGGTCGGTCCACTGGCCCTTCTTCTGGAGACGTAGCAGCCCTTCCGTTTCAATCGGCGTGTGGCTTACCACTTTCAGAAGGTCCTTGTGCGACCAGACATCGTGTTCGAGCGGTGCGATGTTGAGATCGCCGGTCACGATGCTCTCATGGCCATCGGGCACAAAGCCGGCACCAAACCAGTCCTCCAGCTCATCGAGAAATTGCAGCTTGTGGGCGAATTTCTCGTTGCTCTTCGGGTCCGGCTCATCGCCGCCCGCCGGCACATAGAGATTGTGGATGGTGGTCGGTGTCTTACCGCCGATAGTTACCGAGATATGGCGGCAGTCCTCCTTGCCGCAGAAGGGCCTTTTCGATTGTGCCGCGAATGGCCGCTTCGAGACGATGGCCACGCCGTGATAACCCTTCTGACCGAACTCGGCGATATGCTCATAGCCAAGCTCGCGGATCGGGCCTGAGGGGAACTGCCCCTGCGGGCATTTGGTTTCCTGCAGGCACAGGACATCGGGCTGCCAGTGTTCGAGAAGCCTTGTGACGAGACCGATCCGCAGGCGGACCGAATTGATATTCCAGGTGGCGACCTTGAGGCTCATAGCCGATGGCTTAGCCCCGCCGCGGGGGCGAGCGCAAGATGCATGGATTTCCGTCCTCACCCCGAGGGCCATTGTCGCTTCATCCTCACCCTGAAAGGCTGTGAAAAAAACGAAACCGCCCCTGAACTGGGCCAAACAGCGGGATGCCAGCTTTCGCTGGCATGACGGAGGTTTGGTATGGGAATTTCGTTCAAGCTATTGAAATATAAAGAATATATATATTGGCCCGTCATG
>JANPCA010000516.1:0-6251 GCA_031430715.1 Hyphomicrobiales bacterium
GTCAACACTCCGAAGGCAAAGACATTGGGATGAATCTCGACCGAGAAGGTGCCGTAGATGGCCAGCGGCAGGGTCTGGTCGCGGCCGCTGGCGAAGAGGGTGCGGGAAAACTCATCATAGGACAGCGTGAAGGCGAAGAGCATGGCGGAAAGCACGCCCGGGAAGATCAGCGGAAAGGTCACCTTCCTGAAGGTGCGCCAGGGCGAAACGCCGAGGGACCAGGCCGCCTCCTCCACCGATCCATCGAAGCGGTTGAGGATGGCCAGCATCACCAGGAAGGCGAAGGGGAAGGTATAGACGACGTGGGTGACGAAAGCCGTGCTCCACCAGTGACGCTCGATGCCCAGGATGTTGTTGGCGAGCAGCGATGTTCCGAGGCCCGTCAACACGCCCGGCACCATCATGCCGAGCACGATCAGGTAGAAGACCAGCCCTGAGCCCTTGAACTTCTTGCGGAAAGCCTGGGCCGACATGACGCCCAGCACGGTTGAGGTCACCATGGTCATGAAGGCGAGCGTCAGTGAACGGAACAAGGATTCGCCCAGCGGCAGCGGCGCGATGCGCGACGGCGGCGTCAGTCCGAAGATGTGACGGTACCAGTAGGTCGACCATTCGATGATCGGGAATTGCGGTCCGCCTTCGGGGCCCTGTTGAAAGGAAAGAATTCCTAGAATGAAGAACGGCCCGTAGAGGAACAGGATGAAGAACGCGACATAGACGGCGAGGATGGGCTTGAGGATACGGGATTCCATCGCCTCAAAGCTCCCGCTTCAAATCGACGATGCGCAGGAAGCCGGCGATGACCAGGCCCATGACAATGGTGAGGATAACACCCACCACCGAGGCCAGCGCCCATTTGAGCGAGCCCACTTGCGTGACGATGATATTGCCGAGCAGGTTCACCTTGCGGCCGGAAAGTGCCGCCGCCGTGGCGAATTCACCGAGCACCATGACACTGACAAAAATGGCGCCGACCACCACGCCAGGCAGGCTCAGGGGGAATATGATCCTGGCGAAGATGCGCCCGAAGCCGGCACCCAGATCGCGCGCCGCCTCGATGATGTTGGGATCGATGCGGCCCAGCATGAAGGCGATGGGGCCCACCATGAAGACCACGTAGATCTGCGTCATGCCGATGATGACGGAGAGTTCGGTGAACAGCAACGCCTCGATCGGGGCCGTCGTGATACCCGATTTCTGCAAAAGTATATTGATGGCGCCTTCCTTGCCGAGCATGGGACGCCAAGCCAGCACGCGAATCAAGAACGACGTCCAGAAGGGAATGACGCAGATGACGAGCAGCACCGTCGACAGGGTCTTGTTCTTGACGAAGAGGCCGACGAAGAGGGCGGTCGGATAGCCGATCACGAAAGTGGCGGCGAGAACGATGAGCCAGATACGCAGCGTCGTCCATAGGGATGAGATATAAGTATCCGAACCGAAGAACGTCTTCCAGCTTTGCAGCGTCAGAGTCGGTTCGATCTTGAAGGTGGTCTGGGTCCAGAAGGACACATAGACGATGAGCAGGATGGGAGCGACCAGGAACAGGGCCATCCAGATGGCGCCGGGTGCTATCAGCCAGAACGTGTTGGACTTCCGGGGGGCCGAGGCTGCCTGCACGCCGTCGCTCATGTCATTTCGTCCTCACCCGAACACGGTGGCGTCTTCCGCCTTCCAGCGCAAGAGGTAGCGGGATTTCGGCTGGTAGGTCTGGGGTGGCCCCAGGCTCAGGTGGTGCTCCACTTCGATCACCTTGCCCTGTTCCGACTCGAAGAAATAGATGACCGACGACCCTAAATATTCGCTGGCCACGAAGGTGGCCGGAATGGCTGGTCCGGCGCCAGCGCTGTCTTGCGGCTCGACGCGCATGCGGTCATAGCGGACGGCATAGGCGGGCCTTGGCGATGGTGTCACGGTGCTGACCGGCATGATGCCGAAGGGGCCATCGAAGGACTTGCCCTTCAGGTGCCCATCGAAAATATTGTAGCGGTTGAGGAAATGCGCGACGTTCGGCGTCGCGGGCCTGGCATAGACGTCATCGGGCTTGGCGAATTGCGCGATGGCGCCGTGATCGAGCACCACGACGCGGTCGCCCATGGCGAGGGCTTCGGTTTCGCTCCCCGTGACATGCAGGAAGGTGACGCCGAGCCTCTCGCGGATGGCTCGCAATTCGTTACGCATGCGGCCGCGCAAATTGGCATCGAGCGCGCCCAGCGGCTCATCGAGCAGCACCAGGCGCGGCGCCATCACCAGGGTGCGGGCCAGTGCCACGCGCTGTTTCTGGCCACCCGAAATCTGATGCACGCCGCGGCCCTCCAGGCCGGAAAGTCCGACGAGAGCGATGACCTCATGCACTCTCCTGCCGATGTCGGCTTTGGGCACCGCTGTCTTGCCATTGGCAAGCCCGAAGGCGACGTTGCCGGACACGGTCAGGTGCGGGAACAGCGCGAAGTTCTGGAAGACGAAGCCGATGCCGCGCTCGTGGGCCGCCATATTGCCGATATCGCGGCCATTGAAGTAGACGCGGCCACGATCTGGAATCTCGAAGCCGGCGATGACGCGCAGAAGGGTCGACTTGCCGGACCCGCTCGGACCCAGGAGCGAGACATATTCATTGCCGCTAACCGAAAGCGTGACATCGCGAAGCGCCGTCGTGGCGCCGTAGGTCTTGGTAACGCCGTCAAGGCGGAAAATTGCCTGCTCGTCCGTCATTTGCCTGGCCGCACGCCAAGGCTCTTTGCCATAGCGGCGCGCGGAACTCCTCCCAATACACGCTACCATCCGGTGCGGCGGCCGATATGGTGCCACAGCGCAGAAAACCTTGTGCTGGGATGTAATCAAAACTGTCTACCCCATGCAAGCCGAAAACGCCGGGCCTCAATGCCGGCGCACCTCTTTCCTCCGGCGCGTGATGACATATGAACCGCTGGCATCGAGTTTCGCCGTCCAGTCCGGATCGATGACGATGGTCGTCGTCACCTCTTCGATGATGGCGGGACCCGTGATGCTGGCGCCGGCACCCAGCAGGCCGCCATCATAGATCGGTGTCCTGGTGGCTCTGCCCGACGCCTCGAAGATCGCCTTGCGGTAACCCTTCATTGCCTTGGCGGGTGTGGCGCCCTTGGCCAGTTTCAGCGCCTTGGGCTTGTCGATGCGGCCGAAAAGAGTCGATTCGATGTTGACCACCTCCACTGCGTTGTGACGCTCGGAGTAAGTGTAGAGTTCCTCGTGGCGGGCGTGGAAGGCTTCCTTCACCTTGGCGATGGTTTTCGCGTTGATCTCGAATGTCGCGATGTCGACGGTGCACTCATGCACCTGGCCGACATAGCGCATGTCGAGGCTGCGCTTGACCTCGATCTGCCTGGGCTTGAAGCCATCCGTCTTCAAATGCGCCACACCCTGCTTTTCGATCTGCTTATAGAGCGTGTCGATGCGTTTGTAGGCGGCGGTGTTGTCGAGACGCAGAGGGGCCGTCGCCATGTAGTTGTATTTCACGTCCGAGATGATCTGGCCAAAGGCGCAGAGTCCGGAGGCGAGTTTCGGCAGGATGATTGTGCCGATGCCCATCTCGCGCGCCAGCGCCGTAATGTGAGCCGCCGTCGCTCCGCCCGCACCCACCAGCACAAAGTCGCGCGGATCGTAGCCGCGTTCCACCGAGACCCGGCGGATGCCGTTCACCATGTTGCTGTTGACGATCGTATACATGCCATAGGCGGCACGCTCGATGGAGATACCCATCGGGCCGGCAACCTTCTTCACCGCCTTGCGCGCCTTCTCCAGATCGAGCGGCAGCTTGCCGCCGAGGAGGCCATCGGGATTGAGGTAACCAAGCACCAGGTTGGCATCGGACGTCGTGGGTTCGGTGCCGCCCTGGCCATAGCAGGCGGGGCCAGGTTCCGAGCCCGCCGACTGGGGGCCAACCTGGACGAGCCCAAGCGAGTCGATCCAGCCGATTGAGCCGCCGCCGGCGCCCAGGGTTTCGACCTGAATCATAGGGACTCCAATGCGATAGCGCAGGAAGTCGATGTTCTTGTTGAGGTTGGTCTGGCCGTCCTTGGTCAGCGTGATGTCGAAGGACGTGCCGCCCATGTCGACGGTGATGACGTTGTTCTTCTTGAACGGCGCGCAAACAAAGAGACCGGCCTGCGGCGCCGAAGCGGGGCCGGAGTTGATGGCATAAACAGTGCGGTCGGTCATCGCCTGGCCGATGGCCAAGCCGCCGTTGGATTTGAAATAGCGCACCGCCTGTTTGGCGCCCAGCGACTTGAAGTAACTGTCCACCGCCTGCACATATTTGCGCATCACCGGTGCGAGGTAGGCGTTCACCACGGCGGTCGAGGTGCGGGTGTATTCGCGGATCTGGGGATAGAGATCGCTGCCAACGGTGAGAATGACATTGGGCATCATCTCGCGGACGATCGCGGCGGCGCGTAACTCGTGCGCGGTATTGAGCACCGACCAGACGAAGGAAATGGCGGCCGTCTCGACGCCCTCTTTCAGGAACAACTCGCAGGCGGCGCGCACGTCCTCATCATGCATCGGCGTCCTGACCGAGCCATCGGAGATCACCCGCTCGCGAACCCCTTTGCGCAAATAGCGCGGCACCAGCATGGTGGCGGCGGGATATTCGGGATCGTAGCGGAAGCCGTCTTCCTTGTGGCCATTGCGGATCTCGATCGAGTCCTCATGGCCCGCCGTGCAGATCAATCCCGTCTTGCCGCCGCGATGAGTGATGAGCGCATTGAGGCCCACCGTGGTGCCGTTGATGCAGAGGTCGCAGTTCGAGACGATGGCGGAAGCGCTGACGCCGAAATCATCGGCGATCAGTTTCAGGCCGTTCTCGATTGCCTTGGTCGGATCGGCATGAGTCGAGAGCGCCTTGAAGAGCTTGACGTCACCCGTCGCACGGTCGGCGATGACGAAATCGGTGAAGGTGCCGCCGGCGTCGATGCCGAGACGATATTGCGTGCGCATGACTCTCTCCTTCAAGCCGCCGACCGCAGCGCTTGCGTGGCATCCATATCGACATCGAGCGTTTCGGGGTTGGCGATGACGACACCGTAGTCGCGCTCGGCGCCGGCGATGGAGACGAGGCCATTTTTAACATCCCAGACGACGCGCTCGATGGGCCGCTCGTGCGGATTGCCATAGCCGCCGCCGCCGGGGTTCATGTTGGTTACCGTATCGCCGGGCTGGATCGACTCCATGATGTTGGTGCGCTTCAGTTCCACCTTGCCGGAACGTTTCAGTTCCACACGGCCGACCTTCGAATCGATGTCTTGTGAGAAGGCGCCGGCGGCGCCCATGGCCGGAATGCGGCGGCCTTCGCCAAAGCCAATGCACATCATTTCCTTGTCGAGAGGTTCGACCTCCCACGCCGTGCCGGAGCCCCCGCGGAATCTGCCCGCGCCTCCAGAATCCGTCATCAGCGAGTATCTGTGAATGATGAACGGGTAGGAATATTCCAACAGTTCCACATCGCCTGAGGTCAGAGCGCCAAAGCAGCATTCGGGGCCGACCGCATGCCAGCCGTCCTGCTGCGGCGTGGCGCCGCCGCCAGAAATGATGGTGGCGAGCACCATGGTGACATATTCCTCGTTGCTGCGCGAATCCCAGCCCGCCACATTGAGTCCGTTGGCATGACCCCAGGAGGCCGCGACCTTTGACGGCATGGCCTTCTCAAAGGCGAGGCGTACCGCGTCCGTCAATGTCTCCATCGGCGTCGTGGTGCAGTTCATATGGGGGGCGGGTTCGGCTGCGTTGCAGATCGTTCCCTTCGGCCCGAAGTCCACCGACACGCAGCGATAGAGGCCTTCATTGTAGGGCGGCGGCAAGGCCGCGAACATCATGAGGCCCAGATAGACGCCCGAGTGCGAATTGCCCTCGTAGGAATTGATGAAATAGGGAATCTGCGGCGGCGACGCGATGACGATGTGGCAGGTGTCGCGTCTGATGGTCACCGTCGCCTTGATCTCGAAATCACCGAAGCCGTGGCCGGCGTCTTCGAGAATGGCGACGCCTTCATAGGTTCCGTCAGGCACTGTGCGGATCAGATCGCGCATGTGGCGGTCGGCCAAATCGAGCAACTCGTTGATGCAGATATCGACGGTCTTCTGGCCGTATTTCTCGATCATGGCGATCAAGTTGCGCTCGCCCACCTGGCAGGCGCCGATCAGCGCGTTGAAGTCACCCTCCTGATCGCGCCTGGCCCGCATGTTGGTGAAGATCATGTTGAGAACGTCGTTGCGGGG
>JANPCA010000517.1:0-6572 GCA_031430715.1 Hyphomicrobiales bacterium
GCCGAAGCCGATACCAATGTGACCGGCAATGTCGTGGAGGATACCCGCGACGTCGGGATTTCACTGGGCTGGGGGCCCTACGCACGCAATCTCTCGGCCACCGGCAACCTGGTGCGCGATACGCCACGCGGCATCGTGTTCTCGACAAGCCCCGGGGCCGATACCGTGCTCATCGCCAATAACCGCATTGCGGGCGCCGGGATCGCGGGCATCTCGGGCGCCGACCATGGCACGGCAACGACAGGCGAGCTCGGCACGGCCGGCGCCGAACTGCCGCCCGGCGTTCAGATCAGCGGCAACCTGGTCAGCTGATGCCCTGAATAACGCCCACGTTGATGTGGCGCCGGTTCAACAGATCGCGAGTCTGGAAACGCTTCAGCGTTTCCCTCTCCGCCGGCGTCCAGACATCGAGGCGCAGAAGCACCGAGGCCATGGCAACTTCGCCCGCCCGGCCGGCACCATCATCGCATTTCAGCGCGATACCAAGACCGGCATGAGGAATGCAGCCGCAATGGACGCCCTCGGCGCCGCCCTTCACAAAGACGCGCGGCAGCGCCTGCATCAGGTCCGTGTCGAAGCCGCCGCTGCCCTGCACCATGAAGGGGTGATTGCGCACTGCTGCAATGACGCGCCGGCCCGCCTTGTGCTCGGGGGCGCAAAGCCTGGCGAAGCCCAGCGCCAGATTGCGGAGCGGAATGGCCCAGGTCGGAGCCGAGCAGCCATCGATGCCGCAAGCCTGATTGTCAAGATCGCAATCGCAGATGGCACCCATGGCCATGGCGATGGCCTTCTGAACGGCGTGCCGGGGCTCGACATAGCCCTTCGGATCAACGCCGAGCTGCCGCGCCAGGGCCAGCATGCCGGCATGTTTTCCTGAACAGTTGTTGTGAATCTGGAGGCAATCGGCGCCTTCGCGCACCAGGGCATGGCGGGCGCGCTCCTCGATTGGCCAGTGGGCGCCGCATTCATAGGAGGCCTCGTTGTTCATGGCTCGTTTCAGCATCGAGCGGGCGACGCGCACGTGGTCCGGCTCGCCCTGGTGGGAGGCGCAGGCCAGCGCCAGTTCTTCATCGGTGAAGCCGAATTGATCAGCGGCGCCGCTTTCGATCACCGGCAGGCACTGGAATGCCTTGACCGAGGAGCGCGGGAAAACGGCGGCGGCGATGGCGCCCTCGGCCGCCACCACGTGGCCCGGCTGATCCATCACGCAATAGGCGCCGCGATGCCGGCTCTCGACGATGCCGCCGCGCGTCACTTCGGCGATGACCGGATTAATCATGGATGGTCTCCTTATGTGGCGAGGCCATCAGATACCAGATGAAGGCGATCACCTGCAGCACCAGAAAGAAGCCAATGGCCAAGCTATAACCGTTTGGGTCATAGCCAGTTTCGGTGACCGAAAACAGTCCGATGATGAAGCCCACGAGATATTGCGCGGCGAAGGCGGCAATGAACATGGTGAAATTGATGGTGGCATTGGCGCGGCCCGCCAGATCCTTGCCGATGTGGGCGGCGAACCACGGGAAGGCCAGCACCGCCACCTGGCCGAAGGCGGCGACGGCCAGCCAGGCCGGAAGCATCAGACCTTCGACGCGGAAGACGATCAATCCTTGCGCGATGAGGTAGATGACATTGAAGCCAAGCATCACCTGCATCGGGCCGAGCCCCCGCTTTGCCGCCCGGTCGGCGATGACACCCACTGACAGGATGCCGAGCATGAAGGCCAATGCCATCCACAGGAGGTGGCGGGCCACATCTTCGCGCCCCAAGCCCATGACATCGCGGAACCATGGGCCGGCCCAGAGCGTCTGGATGCCGATCTGCACGCCCGATGTGAGACCGAGGAGGGGCGCCACGCGCCAGAACAGCGGGCGCTTCATGATGGCCGCCATCTGGGCAATTTGAACGCGCAGCGGGGCCGCCGTCCCAACCGTATCGCGGCGCGGCGCCACGGCGAGAATCAGAATTGCCGCCAGCATGATGAGCCCGGCAAAGACCATGAAGGCATGACGCCAGCCGATGAGGCTCACGAGATATTCGGTTGGTTCGGTGGCGGCCACCACGCCGAGGGCGCCCACCGACATGATCGCGGTATTGGCCAGCGAGCGGCGTTCGAGCGGCACCCAGGTGGCGGATGACTTGTAACTCGCCATCAGCCCGGCCGAGAAGCCGAGGCCAATGACGGCGCGCGCCGCAAACAGACCGGCGAAGCCTGGTGCCCAGGCAAAACCGAGGCAACCCAAGGCCGCCAAGGTCAGGAGGCCGGCCTGCACTTGGCGCGGCCCGTAGCGGTCGAGCAACACGCCAAGAGGTAGCTGAAACAGCGCGAAGGCGCCGAGATAGGCGGCCGTCAGCGCCCCCAGGTGGGCGGGCGACAGGCCCACATCATGCACCAGGTCCGGGGCCACCACGGCGTTGACGGCACGCAGCAGGTAGGACATGAAATAGCCCGCCGCGAAGGGCAGCAGGCCGGTGAATATGATTCGTGAAGGAGTCATGGATCGCAACTGTTTCTTCGTCATCATGCCGTAAAGGTTCGCTGCGACAAAAGCGACCGTTGCCAATCGCGGAGCAGGCATTACATGCGCGCTCTTGGTTTTTCTTCAGGGAACCCCGCCGATGATCCGCCGTGCCCTTGCCTTCCAGCATATGGACGATGAACCGCCCGGACTGTTCGGCGATTTCCTGCGCGAGCGGGGCGCCGATCTCGATACCGTGATGCTGCACCGGGGTGAGGCAATTCCAGCGCTCGCCCCTTATGATTTCCTGTTGGTCATGGGCGGCGCCATGGACGTGTGGGAAACGGACGCCCATCCTTGGCTATTGGATGAAAAGGCGGCCATCCGAGAGTGGACGATCGAGCGCAGCCGCCCCTTTCTCGGCATTTGCCTTGGTCTGCAACTGGTGGCGGAGGCCATGGGGGGTGCCGTGGGACTAGCGTCCGCGGCCGAAGTCGGCGTCGGCACCGTGGCATTGACCGGCACCGGCATGGCGCATCCATTGACCGCCGGGCTATCGCCCTTTCTCAGCGTGATGCAATGGCACCACGCCGAGGTGAGCCGCTTGCCGGAGGGCGCGGAGGTGCTGGCGTCGTCGCCTTCGACCACGGTTCAGATCATGTCGGTTGGGCCAGAGGTTCTGGCCACGCAGTTCCACGCCGAACTGACGCCGGCGCTGGTCGAGCGCTGGGAACATATTCCGCAATATCTCGAATGGCTCGAGCATTCGCTTGGCGCCAACGCCTATGGACGGGTGAAGGCGCAAGCCTTGCCCCTGATGCCGGACATGGCGCGGATGAGCCGGGCTCTGTTCGACAATCTGCTTGATGGCCGCAGGGCGATCCGGGCGGCGGCCTAAGTATTTGCCTTCTCCCCTCAAGGGGAGAGGGTCGTCTCAATTTCTACCGCAATCCGTCCTCACCCTTGATCTCCGAAACCTTCAATCCGCCGACGCGCGGCAAGGGCCTGCCGCCCGTGGTGACGGCGATGGCCACGACGATTTCATCGGCACGCGGCGCATCGTTGACGCGGATTTCCATGCCGTCGAAGTGGCTTCGGACGAAAGCCGCGTCCTTGTGGCCGAGGGGGATGTCGAGGACCACACCCATGCCGCCGCGTTTCTTGGAGGACGGGATCAGGGCGGCGCCCTTGCCCAGCACTTTGCGGAAAGGAGCGCCCAGTTTCGGATGCAGGATCGCCGCGGCGTGTTCGAGTTCGCCGTTCTCGCCCACGGCGGCGGCCTTGCCGTAGCTTTCGATCTTGCCTCCCGGAATTCCCAAGGCGGCCACGGCGCGCTCCGCCAGCAACCCGCCCAGTTCCTCGCCGATGCCGATCAGTTCGGTCAGGTCTTCCTGATATTTCCCGGCGAAGGGATTGGCGATCACCGCAATGGCGGCGGCGCGGCGGACGGGCGGCGACACCGTCTGCCCCTGCTCGCTCAGGGTTTCGTCCACCACAGTGATCAGCTTGCGGATGATCGCCTTCATCTGAGACCATCCTCGCCTTTGATCTCGCTGGCCTTCAGTCCGCCGGCCCGGGCATGCACGCGGGGGCCGGTGGTCATCACCAGGGCCACGACGATCTCGTTCGAGCGCGGCGCATCGGGGACGCCGACCTCGATGGCGTCGAAATGGCTCCTGACATAAGAGGCGTTGATGTGGGTGATGGGAACGTCGAGGCGGGTGCCGGGGCCGCCGACTTTCTTGGTGGACGGCACGATGGCCTTGGCGCCGCCCAGCACATCGCGCATGGCATAGCCGCCGGGTGCGTGCCAGAGGGCGGCGTGTTCGAGTTCGCCGGCACCGCCAACAATGGCGCCCTTGCCGTAGCCTTCGATGGATTTCGGATCGCCGCCCATAGCGGCGAGCAGCTTCTTCGCCATGTCGAGGCCGAGCGGTCTCAGGTCATCCATGAAGGATTCGATTTCGGCGTGATAGGCACCGGCAAAGGGGTTTTCGATCACCGCAAGAATGGCGCCACGGCGCTGCGGGTCTTTCGCTATGGGGCCGCCTTCGTGGAAGACGTCTTCGATCGAGACGAGGTATTTTCTGACTTTGACTTCAGGCATCGGCCTTGAGCCTCCTTGGCTGATCGATGGCGACCTTGCCCAAGGTGCGGGTTTCACCAGCCAGATGCAAGGCGCAAGCGGCGATGTGGCCCTGGGCAATGAAGCGCCGCGCTCGTGCCGCGCCGCGCTCCAGGGCTTCGGCGATTTCATCCTCGGTCAGTTCCCCGACATCGCGGGTGACCAAACGCGATCCCAAGTCATTGTCGGGCTGGAGTTCATTGGCGGGCACGCGCGTAATGGCGGGATGGCCGGGCAGATCGACGGCATTGGCGACCAGGGTTGCGGCGGCGTCCGACAGGCTGGCGTTGGCGGCAAGCACGGTGACCGCATCGGCGATGCCGAGCGAGAAGCTGCGGCCGCGCCAGCCGCTGGTGGCAATGCCCCTCACCGCGTCGGTCCAGTCGATGTGGGCTTTGGTAAATAGTGACGGCGTGTCCGGGCGGTCAACGAGGCCGACGTAATAATCCCGGTGCGGTCCCAGATGGATGGCGATGTCGCCGCCGTCGTTGACATGGGCGCGGTCAAGTGCCGCGACCGTCACCATGGCATAGAGCACCTCCTCCGCCACCGCTCCCGCCACCGCCGCCATGGGGGTCAGGAAGTGATCCCTGGCAAGATCGATGGTGGCGCGCCACATGCGGCGTGCGACGGCGCCATCGGGCAGACGATCCGTGGGCTGACGAAGCAGCAAGAGTTCACTGCACAATTCATCGAGGATGGTGGAAAAGCGGATCTGCGCCACCTCGTAGGCGCGCACCACTTGATCGGCGGCGCCATCGGCACCGATGACGAGATCGATCGGTCCGTCGTGGAGGTGGAGCCGCCTGCCATCCGGCAGCATGCTTGCCTCCATGCGGCTCATGGCCTGCGGTCCAGAGGCCAGGGGTTGCCTACGATGTGACCGACGTGTTTCCGGTTGGTAGCCTCGACGATGTCCGCGAGGCCGCGCACCTGATCCATGTGACCGCCCAAGGCCTGGTAGTCGGCGCGGGTCATGGTGAATTCGATGGGGGCGACGAGGGCGGGTGTGGGCACATAGCCAAAGGCATTGGCGGGGAGTTTGGTCACGTCCACCATGAAGGTGATGCCGCCGCCGGGCCAGACATAGACCGGGGCGCCGCCGCAGGTGACGCGGGTCATGGCGTCCTTCACCGAGCGCGTGAGGCGCACCGGATTCTCGGTGACGCCGGCGCGGAGCGAACCGCCGGCACCGCCCAAGAACAGCACCGTGCAGAGGGCCGGCTCGCAGTTTTCGGCGATGCGTTCGACCGAGCGCGAGAGAGAGCCGGGCAAATCCTTGGCCACGGGCTGTAGCTGTTCATCCAGTTCGAAATAAGCAAAGTGCTCGCCGGTGGTCGAGACCATGAAGAGCCGCAAGCCCGGCCAGGCATCCTTGGAATCGAAAGGTTTGAGGATGGTCAGTGGGTCGGTCAAGTCGGTGCCGCCCCAGCCGGTGCCGGGCTGGGCCACCTTGAAATAGCGCCCCGGCGTCGAGCGGTGGCCCTTGATCTTGATGCCGGTTGGCGGGACATCGAGAAATTTGCCCGACTGGTGCTCGGAGAGGACGCCGGTGATGTGGTCGTCAACCACCACAACGTCATCGGCAAGGCCCAGCCATTGCCTGGCGAAAAGGCCGATGGTGGCCGAGCCGCAGCCGACGCGCATGCGTTCCTCACGCACGCCGTTGATGATTGGCGCTTCGCCCGCCTTGATCACCACGGTGGCGCCGCCATCGACAACCGCTTCGATGGATTCGCAGTTGCACAGCGCCAGCAGGCTTTCGCAGGTGACGCGGCCTTCCTTCTTGGAGCCGCCGGTCAGATGATGGACGCCACCCAGGGACAGCATCTGCGAACCGTATTCCGCCGTGGTGACATGGCCGATCTGTTCGCCATCGACGCGCACGGCGGCGCACTCCGCTCCTAAGTACCGGTCGGTATCGATCTTCACTTTCACACCGCAATAGCTGAAGATGCCCTCGGTCACCACTGTCACCATGTCGACGC
>JANPCA010000518.1:0-2685 GCA_031430715.1 Hyphomicrobiales bacterium
CCAGGATCCGAACTCCGGCAACAGCCAGTTCTTCGTGATGTTCGCCGAGGGCTCGTTCCTGAATGGCCAGTACACGGTCTGGGGCCAGGTCGACGAAGCGGGCATGGCCTGCGTCGACAGGATCGAGCGTGGCGAACCGCCCGCCAACCCCGACAAGATGACCAAGGTGACGGTGCAATAATGGCCGATCTCGAAGATACCCTGCATCTCGATCTAGCGACCCACAAGAACGAACCCAAGGGCCGCGTCACCATCCAACTCCGCCCCGACCTCGCACCCAACCATGTGGCGCACATCAAGGCCCTGGCGCGTGAGGGTTTTTACGACAACGTGGTGTTCCACCGCGTGATCGAGGGCTTCATGGCCCAGGGCGGTGACCCCACTGGCACCGGCACCGGCGGTTCGAAGAAGCCGAACCTCAAGCAAGAATTCTCCAAGGAACCGCATGTGCGCGGAGTCTGTTCGATGGCGCGCTCAACCAACCCGGATTCGGCCAACAGCCAGTTCTTCATCGTCTTCGGCGACGCCTCCTTCCTCGACCGGCAGTATACGGTGTGGGGCCAGGTGAGCGAGGGCATGGACATCGTCGACACCATCAAACGCGGCGAACCGGTGCGCGAGCCGGATAAGATTGCCAGGATGCAGGTGGCGGCGGACGCGAAGTGAGATGAGAAGGCTTCTCGCCGCCGGTACGGTGCTTATCGGGATGGCCCTGCCTGCGCAGGCCACCGAATGGCTCGACTGCTCCGATGGCGGGACGGTGAATTTCCGGGCGCTGCTCGGCGCCATGGAGGTCATTGCCGTTAACACCATCGAGATCGAGGTGGACGGCAAGCGCTGGTCGACGGCCGGTGGCGAGGGCGTCACGACGATCACCAAGGGACAGGCCTTCGAGACAGCGGACCAGATGTGGATCGACGTCACCGACGAGAATGTCAATGCAATCGTCGCACGGCTGCGGCTGTTCAAGGCCCATGAGGGCGGCCGGGAAGGCGTCGAGCCTTTTGACGCAACGGGCGGAATTCTCCACATGCCCGGCATTGGCGCTTGGGCAGTGAGTTGCTCGGGGCCATGAAATGACGAGATTTGGAATTGCGATGTTGATCGGATTGGCCCTCATGTTGTTCCCCCGCACCGCTAGGGCCTCCGCGAATTGGGATTGCGGGGCCAACGGGGCAAGCGTGCAATTTGAACTCGGGGACAACGATGTTGACGGTGTATACTCCGTTAGCATCGGGCATTTGGAATGGGCGCGTTTTCGAAACAGGAAGCCTCCTACGTATTTTTTGCCAATGCGTAGACAGATTGCGCGGACGGCCAAAACGAGCGTTTTGATGATTTATTACGATGAACGCTCCGGCGAGCAGGTCATGACTATGCGCTTCGACGACGTGCCAGCTGGATCGAGAATGAGCGACCATGGTGTCCTGACGATCAAGGGCGAAGGCACCTGGAACGTGACCTGCTCCAACGGCTGAATGCGCGCATCCGTTGCTATGATTGCGATTTGTGGCGGTTGAAGTCTTTTCGCCAGTGATATATATCATTGGTATCTATCACCGGGTGCAATCATGGGCGAGACAGCCAGAGCCAAACTCTTCATGCATGGGCGCAGCCAGGCGGTGCGGCTGCCGAAGGAATTCCGCATGCCAGGAACCGAGGTCGAGGTCCATCGCGAAGGCGACGCGGTGGTGTTGAAACCGCTTGCGGCGACAAAGCCGGATTGGAAATCCATATTCGCTGAACTCGATGCCCTGGGGCCGCTGGAGGATTTTCTTGTTGACCGCGAAGAGGGTCTGGTTCCGCCAAGAGATGTCGATTTCGATTGATGGGTATCTTCCTGCTCGACACCAATGTGGTCGTGCGAGCGATCAAGCGGCGGGAACCTGTTCTGCTCCGGAATATCGCTGCGGCGATTGAGCAGGATCATCGCTTGGCCCTATCGGTGATCTCGCTTCATGAATTGCAGGTTGGCGTCATCAGAAATGCTAATCGCGTCACGGCAGCCAGAAAGCTCAGTGTGTTCCTTAAACTGATTTCTCAGTATTGGGATTTCGACCGCGAAGATGCAATCGCTGCCGCCGATATCCGCACTGACCTCATGAGACAGGGTAATGGCATTGGCAAGTACGATGTGTTGATCGCCGCGCAGGCCTTACGGCGCAATGCGACAGCCGTCACCAACAATGTCAGCGAATTCAGCCGCGTCGCAAATCTGCAATGGGTTGATTGGACGTTGCCCTGATGCGCGTCGCCGGCTTCGACTTCGACCTCCCACTGGAACGGATTGCGCTCAGGCCCGCGGTGCCGCGCGACGCTTCGAAACTCCTGGTCATACGGCCCGACGGCCTCGAGGACCGCATCTTCCGCGATCTGCCGCGATTCCTGCGCAAGGGCGATGTGCTGGTGTTCAACAACACGCGCGTTATCCCCGCCGCTTTGAGCGGACAGCGCATCGGGCGGGGCGGGACCATGCCCAGGATCGAGGCGCTGCTGCATCTGCGGCTGGATCAATCGCGCTGGAAGGCCTTTGCCAGGCCGGGCAAGAAACTGCAGGCGGGCGACCGCATCCGCTTCGGGGCGGAGAGCCGGGTTTGCCTGTTCGGGACTCTTGAAGCGGCAGTCGAGGCCAAGGGCGAGGCCGGGGAAATCACATTGGCCTTCGACTTTTCGGGACCTGTGCTC
>JANPCA010000519.1:0-17918 GCA_031430715.1 Hyphomicrobiales bacterium
GTGTCGGGCGCCAATGTCATCACCACGGAATATTCCGACTGGGCGACCAACTGCCCGGAATACAAGGTGACGGCGGTGCAGGTGACGCTCTCCAACCAGCCGTCCGACTGGCAGAAGGAGTGGGAGGAGCGCGAGGAAGAGAACAAGCGCATCGCGGTGAAACAACTTGCCGCGGCGGAGTAACGTCGTTCCCCTTGCGGCGAAGAATGGTGCCATCCCCACCTCGCGCCCCGCCAAGGGCACGCTGCATGCGCTATCGGGCGATACGGTGACCCTCTGGCAAGTGCCCGAGGAAGTGCCAATCGCCCTTCTGTTCAATTCGCAAAACCATGCGGTGATGATGGGCACGCCCGCCGATTTCGAGGACTTCGCCGTGGGCTTCGCTTTGGCCGAAGGCATTGTCGCCACGGCGGCCGATGTCGATGGCATCCTGGTGCTGCCATCGGAAGACGGTTACGCCGTCGATCTCTCCGTACACGAACAAAACTTGAACCGCGGCCGCATGGCCAAACGCAATATCGAAGGCCGCACCGGCTGTGGGCTTTGCGGCATCGAGGACATCAGGGATGCGATCCGCATGCCGGGCCATGCCGTGCCGGATGTGCCGCTCAATGCGCAAGCCGTGGCCAGGGCCTATGAGGAATTGCCGCAACACCAGCTGATGTCCAAAGTCAACCGCACGGTGCATGCCGCCGCCTGGTGCTCCGTGGACGGACAAATTCTCCTGTCGCGCGAGGATGTGGGCCGCCACAACGCGCTCGACAAGCTGATCGGCGCCCTGGCGCGGGGCGGCACGGACCTGACCTCTGGCTTCGTGCTGATGTCGAGCCGCTGCAGTTTCGAGCTGGTGCAGAAATGCGCCATCGCCGGCATTGGCGCCCTGGCCACAGTGTCGGCGCCCACCGCACTTGCCCTGACGCTGGCCCGCGAAGCCCATCTCAAACTGGCCGCGTTATCAAATCGCGGCGTCATGATCTTCGAGAGGGACTAAGTGATGAACAAAAGCGACATGATCCGCATGGCCAACCAGATCGCCACCTTCTTCAATGGGGCCGGTCACGAGCAGGCGGTGAAAGACACCGCCGAGCACATCAACAAATTCTGGGAGCCGCGCATGCGGCTGGCGCTCTTCGCGCATCTGGAGGCCGGCGGCCAGGATCTCGATCAGACGGTGAAGGACGCGGCCCCGTCGATCAAACGGCCCAAGGCGGAAGCCGCCTGATCACTTGAGCAGATCGAGCGCCTTCACCGCGGTGGAACGCATCGAGCCGATCATCATGCGGTCCAAGAAACCTCCGTGTACGGAATATACCTCGAGTGCCGCGTCGTAACTGGCGATCGCCCGGTCCACGCCTTCCCTGTCGCGGCGCGTGGTGGCGAGCATGAACTGGATGGTGGCGATATCCTTCATGGCCGAGGCCCAGCCGAGTGGTGCTTTCTCCTTGTCGGTGGCGGCCAGCACGTCCTGGTAAATGGCCTCCGCCTCCAGGAAGGTTTTCACGTCCTGGGTCAGAACGCCCTGCCCCTGCAAGGCCATGGCAAGCCCGCTCGATACGGACATCCAGTCCGCCGGAAAAGCCTCGCGGGTGAAAACGTCGCGGGCGGCGCGATAGGCGGCAATCGATTGAGCCGCCAATTTGACGTCGTCCTTGGCCGACGCCATGGCGGAGAGTGTCGAGGCCAGCAACTGCTGGCTGTCGGCCCATTGCTCGGCGTTGATCTCCTTGCGCCGGACTTCCAGCGCATGGCGGAAGGCGGCTGCGGCCTGATCGAGAAGGGCATCCTCCTGCTTCATCATGCCGACCACCTGCAGCGTCATGCCATAGCTATTCTGCAGCTTGGCCCAGAACACCGGCGCCCGGGCGCGGGTCACTTCCTCGAAAGCCAAGCGGTAGAATCCCAGTGACGCCTCGAACTCCGCGACATTGGCTTCGAGTGCTCCGATGTTGGTGTGGGCGATGGCGATGTTGCCATTGGTGTTGCCCCAGTCGAGGGGGAAGGTCTTGCGGTCGAAGGCGGGCAGTACCTTCTCATAGGTTTTCAGCGCCTCGCGTACCTTGGCCACGTCGCGCTGATTGGCGCCCTGGATGCGCTGGGCGATGGCCAGATTGTTCTTGCCCTGGGCCCATGCGATGCGGTTCTTGACCGGATCGATCAAGCCGAGTGCCGAAGCGATCTGCGCCTCGGCACGCGTGAGGCGGGCCGGTTCGCCGTTGCGGTCGGCAAGGGCGACATCGAGATTGGCGGCATTCAAAAGGTCGAGCGCGTAACCGTGGGGGTCGGCGGCCTTGTCGCGTTTCCGTAGGGCGCGGGCAAAGGCTTGTTCCGCCCCGGCATAGTCCGCCGCGCTGTTGCGGCGCTCGGCCAGGGTGTGAAGGGCGATGCCGAGATTTGACTGGGTGGTGGCAGAGGCCAGCCGGTCATCTTCCGGCAGGGTGAGAACCTCGCGGTAGAGTGCGGCGGCCTTTTCGAGTGGCGCGGTTTCGAGCTGACGTTCGCCAAGGCGGAGATAGGCATTGGCCAGATTGTTGGTGGCCTTGCCCCATTGCACCGGACTTTCCGCGCGGCTCAGCAAAGTAATTGCTGACTCATAAGTAGCGATGGCTTGCGTCATGGCCGCTGCATCGCCCTGGAAGGCGCCGATCGATTGCAGAGCGTCGGCTTCATAGGTTTTGTACTTCGCGGCCAATGCCCGATCGGCATCCTTCACCCAGTCGAAGGCGGCTGCATAATCGTTGACGGCGGCGGCGAAGTCGAAATCGATCTCGGCAGCTTCAGCACTCTTGACCAGGATCGCGGCATTGCCGATACGCTTGGCTTTGGCCTGGGCCTCGACGGCTTCAATGCCGGCGCGCGAATCGCCGACGGTGGCCTTGGCCTTGTCGAGAAAGCCACGCGCCGACTTGATGGCGCCCTCGGCCATTGCCCGGTCGGCGGCGGCCACCAGACGCCGCAGTTCCGGATCGTCGAGGGCCAAGGCCTTGCGCTCGTCGAGAATGGACTTGAGGCGGGCGGCCTGCGACTTGAGCGCCTGCTCAAGCGAGGCCGCATCCTTGGGCATGGCGGTTTCACCAAGCGCCGCGAGAATGCCATAGAGCGTATCGAGCGGCACCTGATCGTCCTTGGCGATTTTCTCGACCTGGGTGCGTTCGGGAGCAGGAAGGTTTGAGATGGTGAGCAGCAGCTTGCGGCGTTCGCCGGTGATGACACCCGATTCGTCCGTGGGCAGAGCAATTGCCGTTCCGAAGAACAATTGCTTGCGCAAGCTCTCGTTCACCCAGGGCCGCTGCCTGGTGCCGGTCTTCAGGTAGACTTCCTCGGTCACCATGCGCATGACGAGGCCGAACTCGGTGCCGGAGAGTGCCGACAGATGACGGAGGATCGCCGCGGCATAGGGGCTGTTGGCGCCCGCCTCGCCATCGAGTGCCGGCAAGCCCGGTTCGGCGGCAAAGCCGATGATGGTGCCCACGTCATCGGTGGCGGCTGTTTCAATGGTGCTGAAGCCGCGCGGCGTTCCGAGACCAGCGCCGCTCATCGCGACCTCCTGGCCATTGGCCTTTGCAATGGTATTGGGCGGAAACGGATTGGAGCGGCAGGCATCGATCAGGAAGATGGTGAGCGGCACCTGAGCGCGCAGTTCATCGAGAATGGCGGAGAGCGGCACCAGTTTCTTGGCCACATCCTCCAGCCCCGAGAGATCGGCATCGACCGGCACCAGCCAGTTCTCGCCTCCCGCTTCTATTCCGTGTCCGGAGTAATAGATGATTGCCGCGTCGGCGCCCTCGGCGTCCTCGGCGAAGCGTTCGAGATCGCGGCGCAGTTTCCTGGCGTCGCGGTCGGTGGCGCCGGTCACCTCGAAGCCCAGGTCCTCGAGCAGTCCTTCGATGGCACGGGCGTCGTTTCCCGGATTGGCAAGGGCTGGAATGAACTGGTACTTCGACTGGCCGATGACCAGTGCCACGCCGCGCAAGGGTTTGTCCTGGGCTTGCGCCGGAGCGAAGAACACCAGGACGAAAATAAAGATGGCCGCCAGCCGCCTCATGCGGGGCGGCGCCGTTTTGCCTTGGGAAGCCGCCAGAGGTGGTCGACGAGATCGTCGACGGTAATTCCTTCCTCGCTATAGGCCTCGCCCGCAACCGTGATGCCGGCCTCGCTCACCGTCTGGGGCCGGCCTGATACGAGCGGATGCCACCAGGCCAGCGGTTTTCCTTCATCGAGCAGCCGGTAGGCGCAAGTCGGGGGCAGCCAGCCCAGCGTACCCACCACCTGGGGCGTGAGCGCCACGCAGTCCGGCACCCTTTGGTGGCGGTTCTCATAGTCCGAGCAGCGGCAGGTCTTGAGGTCGAGCAGCTTGCAGGCGGCCCTGGTGTTGAGAAAGCGGCCGGTGTCCTCGTCCTCGATCTTGTTGAGGCAGCAGCGGCCGCAGCCGTCGCAGAGCGATTCCCATTCATGGCGGGTCATCTCGGCGAGGTTCTTGGTCTTCCAGAAGGGAGGAGCGGCGGGCATGGCCCATTGTTGCGAAGAGGACGCAGCAAAGTCAATGGCGGCCCCTGCTCCCGTGCCATTCCGGCACAGGTCAGGCGGCGCAATTAACCCCCGCTTTACCAAACACTGGCCCCGGCCCTGTGTTCCCCTATAATGGCGGGCGAAGCATCCGGGCGCGTTTTCGTCACATTCGCTGCCTATTCGAATGCAGTCCGTCTCAGCTTGGTCCACGCCCCTTGTCATCCGTTCCCCAACGCACATCGATCGCCGGTTCCCTGTGGCGGGCGGATTCGGCCGTCAGCACGGCGGTGTTCGAGACGTGGGACTTCCTCAAGCGGGCGGGTTCCGCTTATTCCGCGGCCCTGCACCGCTTCAAGATCCGCGGACTGAAGCGCATCGCCGTCGACCTTCTCGACGATGGTGTCACCTTCGGGGTCATCGCCTGTTTCGCCCTATTGGCCTATGCGCTGCCGCCGTTCTCCGCGCAAGGCGATGTATGGAACCGCGGCCGCGAATATGCCGTGACCTTGACGGATGCCAATGGCGAGATCATCGGGCGGCGCGGTATCCGCCAGGACGATGCCATTCCGCTCGACGAGATTCCGCCCGACATGATCAAGGCGGTGCTGGCCACCGAGGACGCCCGCTTCTTCGATCACTTCGGCGTCGACCTCATCGGCACCTTCCGGGCCATCGTGCAGAACGCGCGGGCCAACGACGTGGTGCAGGGCGGCTCATCGCTCACCCAGCAGGTAGCCAAGAATCTTTTCCTGAGCCCCGAGCGCACCATCCGCCGCAAGGTGCACGAGGCCTTCCTGTCACTGTGGATCGAGGCGCGGCTAGGCAAGGAAGAAATTCTTAAACTCTATCTCGACCGCTCCTATCTGGGCGGCGGCAATTATGGCATCGAGGCCGCCTCGCAATTCTATTTCGGCAAATCGGTGCGCGACATCACGCTGCCCGAGGCGGCGATGCTGGCGGGACTGTTCAAGGCGCCATCGAAATACGCGCCGCACAACAATCTCGAGGTGGCCCGGGCGCGCGCCAACACGGTGCTCTACCGCATGCTCGATTCGGGCTTCATCACCCAGGGTGAATTGCTGCAGGCCAGGCGCGAGCCCGCAACGGCCATCAACCAGAACATCGTGGAGAGCCCCGACTGGTTCCTCGACTGGGCCTATCGCGATACGCTCGCGGTGCTCGATGGCAACGGCATCACCGGGGAGTTCGTCTTCGAGGTGAAGACCACCATCAATCTGCCGCTGCAAACGGCGATGCAGCGCATCGTCAACGAAGAGCTTGAGATCAATTCGGAGAAATACGACGTGGGCCAGGCGGCCGCGGTAACCATGTCGCCCGATGGGGCGGTCAAGGCCATCGTGGGCGGCAGGGACTATGAAACCAGCCAGTTCAACCGTGCCACCGACGCCGAACGCCAGTCAGGCTCGTCGTTCAAGCCCTTCGTCTACATGGCGGCACTCCTCAACGGGTATAGCCCCAAGGACATGGTGGTCGACGGACCGGTGTCGGTGGGCAACTGGAGCCCGAAAAACTACAGCAACAAATATGCCGGGCGCACCACGCTGAGCAATGCGCTGGCGCATTCCTACAATTCGATCCCAGTGAAGCTGATGGTCGACATCGGCCGCCGGACGATTATCGACACGGCACATCGGGCCGGCATCCGCGGCGAACTCGAAACCTGGGCACCCATGGTGCTGGGCACCAGCGCCCTGTCGCTCATCGACCTCACCACCGGCTATGCGACCTTCGCGGGCGGCGGCATCGCCGCCAAGCCCTATGCGGTGCTGGAAATCCGCCGCGCCAACGGCGACCTGCTCTACAGCAGGCCCGACACCGAGACGATGCCGGCGCGCCGCGTTTTCCCGGAGGAGAAAGTCGCCGAACTCAATTCCATGCTGGCGGCGGTCGTCAAGTCCGGCACCGGGCGCCGCGCCGATCTGGGCTTCGCGCCGCAAGGCGGCAAGACCGGCACCAACCAGAGCTACCGCGATGCCTGGTACGTGGGCTTCACCGGCCACAACGTCACCGGCGTGTGGTTCGGCAATGACGATTTCACGCCGATGAACGAGGTGACGGGCGGCCTCCTTCCAGCACCCGTGTGGAAGCGCATCATGCTCGAGGCGGAGCGCGGCCTGCAGCCCACCGGTCTGGCAGGCATTCCCTATGACGGCAGCTATGCGGTGGCCGAACTCGATGCGCCCAGGTCCGGCATCCCGGTGCCGCCGGTGGCGGATGAAACCGACCAGAGCGTCGTCGGCAACACACCGCCGTCCGCGGGCGATGGCGACGTCAACACCGTGCTCAATGGCATGTTCGGCCTGTTCGAGGAGAGCGGTGCGCCCAAGAAGACCGCCGCCAAGGCCACCAAGCCGCGGCGCGAGGCTCTGGTGCTGCCCAAGGCCAATATCAAGGCGGAGAACCAGAAGCGGAAGCGCAATCTCCTCCAGAGGATCTTCGGCGGCCTCGATGAGGATGCCCCAGAGAGGCCCGCAAAGAAGAGGAAAAACCTCTTTGAACTGTACTGATCATTGAGATGCAGCGCTGGACCGGAGGATTGCTCTATCTGATCGGCGGTGCCTTGGCGGGCGTTGCCAGTGCCTATGCGATGATCCAGACCGCGGGGATAACACGCCTTGGCGGCGAAGGTCCGTGGTTCAGCCGGACGGCGGGACAGGACGGCATCTATGCGCAGTCCTATTTTCTGCTGGCCGGACGGCTGCCCGCCGCACCCGGCCAGCTCACCGAGGCCATGGCCGAACGCGACAGCGCGGGCCAGCCCCTGTCAGCCTCATGCAGCTATGTGCTGTCGAGCAGCGGCGCCCTGCCGCTATGGTGGAGTCTTTCGGCACTCTCGTCCGGCACGAACCCACTTTCGCGCCAGAGGGTCGTGGATGCGGCATCGGCGGTGCGCGAGGCCGACGGTTCCTTGCGGGTCGCCGCGGCCAGGACACCGCAGCCCGGAAACTGGCTGAAGCTCGCCGGCGGAGGGACATTCACCTTCCTCTATCTTGCGACGCCCGCGGGCCGCACCGGCGGACGGCCGCCCCCATTGCGCATCGAGCGGAAGGAATGCTGAAGTGAAGCGGCTCTTCTGGCTTGCCGTGGCTCTCGCCAGCGCCGCCGCGGCGCATGCCGCGTTCATGCTCTTCGTGCCTTCCTACATGTTCGCCAGGGAGGCGCGCAAGATCATGGCGGGCCACGGCGAGAACAGTTTCTTCATTCTCGGGCCCGAGGACCAGGCACGCCTGTTTCCGGGATTGCCGCGGCACAGCGTGACGGGCGTATGCATGTTCGACGTCGCGGCGGGCGATGTCACGCTGGCGGCCGATCTTCCCGAGGGATTCTGGATTACCACGATTTACACGGACCGCGGCGATGCCGTTTATTCGGTGAATAGCCGGCAGTCGGGATCGAACGTGTTTTCGGTCAGCCTCTCGCTGGCGCCGGGCTTCATCGACATGCTGATCCAGGCCACCGGCAAGGCGCGCCCGGAAATCGACAGCGGCTGGACCGTGCTGTCGCCGGAGCCGCGGGGACTTGCCGTGGTGTGGTATCCGCTCCCCGACGAGGCGCTGCGGGCATCGGTTGCCAGGGCCATGATGCGCACAAGATGCGGTCCCAATGCATCGGCTGGCCAATAGTCCGGCCCACCTGCCGTTTGCGGCGGCAGGAACGGCGGATCGCAAGGCGTCCGAAAAGATGGCGTCCCAGCTATTGGTATCTCCCGGCGCCCAGTCCGTAGCGGGGCTTTGGATCTTTGCCGGGTGGAACCACATGCGCCGCAAAACTGGCGTAGCTGCTGGGATTGAAGAGAGACTTGTCGGCCGGCTGCTGGTCGTAGGCCGCGGAAAACTCGGACACATGCACATCGTCGGCGCCGGATTTTTTCGCCGAGTCGACGGCGTGAAATCCCTCGTGAATGAGGATGGCGGCGCGCGAATTGGGTCCGATCATGACCGCATCGGCATCCGAGAAGTCTTTGTAACGCTTGCTAAAGATGATCTGGTTGCTGTTCGAATGAGCGGCGGCGGCCACGATATTGCCCTTCTTGTCGACGGGGGAACCATCGGTGAAGGTCGATTGATGCCGCGTCAAAACATTCTGGATCTTGGCAAAGTGATTCAGGATGTGATCGATATCGCCGCGGGTCAGCGGCCGCTGAGGAGGACCCGATTCCGTCGAGTCGGATGGAGAAAGCCGGAAATGGGTGCGCAGCGCCGCCTGGGTCACGGGATCGAAGGGCGGGTCGGAAATACCCAGCGCGCGATTGGCGAGCGCCCTCTGGTATGCCTGAAGCTTGGCGACGGCCGCCCGCACCTTGGTGAGGGCCAGTCCAACATCGGTGTGCGCCAGGCTGCTGCCCGAGTTCGGTTTTTTGTCCTTGGGAATCTCAAGTCCGCCGCCGCGCAGCCGGCTCTCGAATTCGAGCATGTCCTGGTCGAGACTGGCGATGGTGCGCCTGCCAACGACGGGATCGGCGGTGGTCTGCCAGGGCTGCAGAATCTTTGGTGTCTTGCTGTTCTTGTAGTCCTGGACGGCGCGCGCCGTTGCCGGTCCGTAGACCTCGGGCTCAAGTTTGCGCAGCTCGGTTCCAAGCATGGTGTCAAGCACGATCTGTATTTTGAGAACGAACTCACCCTTGTCGCCGGCTTGAACATGGGCACCGTCGTCAACGAGACAGCGCTCAAGCCGGTCATCTTCAAGCGGTTTGGAAAACAACTTCGACTTGAGCAAGCCCATAGTTCGTTCTCCGCTACTTCAATGCCGGATCGGCAGCGTTCAACTCACACTGCGGACATAGTGTCACAGCACGGCGGAAACGACAAGCCGGACTTTTCCGAATGGCTAGTAGAAGTCGTAGTCCCTCGGTCTGGCCTGGATGGATGAATTGTTGCGGACGGCGGGCAGGCGTTCGGCGAGATCGAAGGGCAGGCGTTCGACCTGAACGCCCGGGAAGATGATGACTTCGGCGCCGCCAGACATTCCGGCCTGTTGCGCCTTGCGGACCGGGCGTTCGGGGAAAGCGATGACGGCACTCATGGCGGTTGTTCTCTCGTTCCGTGGCGGCTTTGTGGCCAACGGCACGAATAAAGACCACCGATAGTTAACATCGGCCTAAGCGCTGGCTGACAATCCGGCCGTACCTTTACGATCCTCGACTTCGACGATCCAGATGTCGGGGTCGAAGCGGCGCTTGCGTTCGAGGATGGGGCCTGTGTCATTCACAGGAGCAGGGCCCTGAAGCTCATCGGCCCAGCGCCGTTCGCCGTCTTCGCCGTAAGTTGGGCCGGGTGCCGGGCCAAAAAGATGGCACAGGCCATCCAGATGGTTGACGATGACATAGACGGCGCCCGCTTCGGCCGCACCCTTGCGGATGATGGCGCCATAGATGCCCTCCACCATGCAGCGGCGCAGGAAGGCACTGACCCAGATCTCGGTCTTGAGGCGCAAGGGACTATGGACTGACCATTTCGGACTGGCCGCTCATCTTGCCCAGCTCGGCCAGAAGCTCTTCCGTCACCTCGCCGGTTTCGGGCATCTTGCGGTCGCGCTGGAATTCCTTGATGGCGGCACGCGTCGCATCGGTCAACTCGCCATCGATGCCGCCCGGATCATAGGCGAGCTCCGACAGACCCGTCTGTACACGGAGGATCATGGCGCGGGCCTCGGCGGCGGGGTCGGGGGTGATCGAACCGGTGAAGAGCGAGGCTTCGGAGACTTCGCGGGTATAGCGGATATGCTCGGACAGACCAGCCGTCGGCTTGCCATCGACATCGATGCCGACGGAGCGCTGGTAGTCCTCGATGGCCTGCCTCGTCTTGCGGCCGATGACGCCGTCGATGGACCCCTTGTAATAACCCGCCGCCAGAAGTTCGCGCTGGACCGATTCGACAACCGGGTCATAGCGGAGCTGGATGGTGCGGCCAGCGCTCTCGGGGGCTTCGACCTCGAGGCGGACCGATGCGCCGTCACCGGCGGCGGCCTGCGAGCGGCTGCCTTCCGGCTGGCCGAGAAAGGCGTTGGCCAGGATGCTCAAGCTGAGGACGCCAGTCGCCGCCCAGGCGGCAAACGGCAAGGGCCGAAGTCTCCGGCGGTCACTCAGAAACAATTCACGCATTCAAACGGCCCGAACTCACGTTGCGCGAAGGGTCACCGGAAGCGGTGCCCTCGCCTTGCCACCCAACTTGCACCAGCACGGTTAACGGCGTCTTTCGGCACGCGTTTCCCCTGCCCCCTGGCCCCCGACTATGTGACAGGCGATGGTTAAGGAGGTGTTAATATAGAGTATAAAATTGTATTCAAATTCGATTTGAAAGCAATTCCTATTGAATTCAAATGAGCATGTCTCAATTCAACCAAGTGAAACGCCAATGTTCTATGCTCCTCCATGTAAAAGGAGGTGCGGGGATGCGTCTCATACGAACAATACTGGTGCTGAGCGGGGCCGGCATCATGATGCCGTCGCCGCCGGAGGACTTGGCCGACACGATGGTGCAGGTCGATGCCGAAGATGTATCGACGCTGCAAATGGTGGCGTCGGCTGGTTCGGCGTTCTCGGATGCGGCGGGCTTTTGCGCCCGGCAGCCGCAAGTCTGCCGCACGGCCGCCTATGTGGCGGGCCGTCTGGAAGCCAAGGCCAAATACAGCGTCAAGCTCCTCTACGACTGGGCTTCCGACGCGACCAGCGATCCCGAACTGCCCGCCGGCGTCCAGCAAGCAGACCAGTTGCGGACCGGTTCGACGCAGGTGGCGCTGGCCGGTGCTGAAAAGGGCAAGGGGCAATCGACGCTGCGCATCGAGGATCTGATCCCCGAATGGCGCGGTCCCCCTGCTCCGAAGAAGAAAGGTTGAGGTTCACCACGCTGCGGCCTATCTGAGTGCCCGAACGTTCCTGACCTGGATTGAATATTCGCCCCACTCACCCGTCACCCCAGCGAAGGCTGGGGTCCCGCTTCTTTGCCGGGAAGAAAAAGCGGGATGCCAGCTTTCGCTGGCAAGACGGAAATTGGGGAATTTGCTCTGGTCCGGAACGGCTTGGGATTGCCGGACGGGACAAGGCGCGTGGGAACTGTGGAAGACTTGCTGGCGGATTTCGAGGTTCTCGACGACTGGGAGGACCGTTACCGCCATGTGATCGAACTGGGCCGCGGATTGCCGCCCTTCGATGATGCGTCACGGAACGCCCGCCACAAGGTGCAGGGCTGCGCCAGCCAGGTATGGATCACTTCACAGCTGAGCGGGTCTCCCGATGATCCGGTCATCACCTTCTCGGGCGACAGTGACGCGCTGATCGTCAAGGGCCTGATCGCCATCGCCTTCATGATCTATTCGGGCCAGCGGGCCAGTGAGATCGCCAAGATCGACGCGGCGGCGATCCTGCGCCAGCTGGGACTCGACGACCATCTGACGCCGCAGCGTTCCAATGGTTTTGCCTCGATGATCGCCCGCATCAAGGCGGATGGGGCTCATGCCTTTCAGACCTCCTCGAGTGCGGGAATCGCCGGGCGGTAATCCTCCCTGCCCCAGTGCTCCGGCTGTTTCCGCGCGGCACCCATTCCATAGTGGCGGACCAGGGCGTTGAGGCCTAAGCCCAGCACCGCCTTGCCGCTCCTCTGGGGCAATTCCAGCAGGCGCTCGGCCTGTTCCAACCCGGTTGCGAGGCAGCACACTTGCAGGAGGATGCTCGAAAGCTCCGGCCCCACCGCCGTCATGGCCGCATGGTGACGCTGGCGGGCGGCAAGCGTTCCATCACTCAGGGCGGCTTCGCTATTGCCGGTGGATTTGCCGCCACCGGCCTGGTCCCAGTTCGAAGTGATGCGGCGGGCCAGGAGGCTACGCTCGAAATCGGAGCGCAGGCGCTCGCCCGCCAGATATTGCGCGTCCGAAATCAACGGGCGGCCTTCCCGGTCCTTGCGGGTGCGCAGCCAGGAGAGTGGACTTTCGGCGTCGTTGACGAGAGGTGTGTTTGCGGGGATTGGCGGGCGCTGGGCCAAGAGGCGGCCCGAGGCCCGTTCGGATTGGCGGAGGGGGACGAGCGAGCCATCGGGCCGTTCGACCAGGTGGCCTTTGTGGCGCAGGGCGGAAACGGTTTCCGGCGAAAGATGCCCGAGCAGCTTTTGCCCGGCTTTCGAGACCCCAAACAAGACCCAGCGCCCGGCGCCACGGGTCAGCCGGACCTCGCCTGACGCGAAAAACTGGAGGGCGGCAGTGTCGTCGATGTCGGATGACGGAGCGTTGTGCATCGGGGATTCTCCTTTACCAAGCGATATGTACCGCTGGATTATAGAGGAATCAATACCTAAGATACGATTTTTTTCCGTTTCACGCCGAACTGGCCTGCGACAGCCTGTCGTCCTCATCAATGGCCGAGAGGAAATAGTCGAGGCAGAGGATCATGGCGACGCCCTGGCCTTCGGCGGCGGCCAGGGGCAGTTTGATCCAGTATTGCACCAGGTGTTCCTTGTTGACGCGGGGGCCGCGGACGATGCCCTGGGTGGGCTTGCCGTCCTGCGCCGTGTGGCGGTAGGCGGCCATCCAGTAATCGGGCTTGGGGCCAAGATCGAGGTCCTCGATGCACAGGCCGGTGATCTCGCGGTCATAGACATCGCGGAGCCTGGTTCCGGCCAGCCGGATCCGGCAGCGGCAGAGATCTGCCGCAACGTCGACCAGACTGACATAGGGCAGAAGCCTTGGAATGTCGGCGGGGTTGATATCGCCCCTGACCGGCATGGCTTTGCCCGATGCGCAGTTCAACCAGTAGTCGTAAAGCTGCCGCTGCTCAGGCACAACCAATTGTGCTCTGAACGCGATATTGACCGACCCCATCGTCAACGCCGCCCCTTGCGAATAGATGCCCCTCTAGACGATTCGTTTATGAATCGTGAGGCGCTGATCCGCAAGAGTCCCGATGCGAAAGTTTGGCGAGTGTCACTTTCCTGCACGCTGGCCCAGCCCCATGTTGCGGGCGAGGCTTGAGCGCGATGCCGAATAATTGGGCGCCACCATCGGGTAATCGGCGGGCAGGCCCCATTTTTCGCGGTATTGCACGGGCGACAGGTCGTAATGGGCGCGCAGGTGGCGCTTCAGGGATTTGAACTTCTTGCCATCCTCGAAACAGATCAGGAAATCCGGCGTGATCGAGCGCTTGATGTTGACGGCGGGCTTTTCGGCTTGTTCTTCCTTAGGGGCGCTTCCTGCCGCCGCCAGCTCGATGGCGCGGTGTACATCGCCGATCAGCTTTGGCAATTCGCCCTGGGCCACCGCGTTGTTGCCAACATAGGCAGCCACAATCCGCGCCGCCAATTCGATCATCGTAGTCTTGTCTTCCATCATTTCTCCGGATTCACTGCTGCGCACGCCGTCATCATCGCGCATCGAGCGGATTTACTTCAGTCTAAACAGTTGAACAAGAGCGCTTGCCCGGAAGCCCCAAGACTTTCGCCGCTTAATTGTGCGGCGCGTAGGGACCTGCCTTGCGCACGAACCAATCCCAATAGGTGAGAAGGATGCGGGCCTTGTTGAAGGACAGGCCATCGAAAATGGCCTGCAGCTCTTCCGGGTTGCGGTCGGCGCGCATCAAGCCGGCATCGGGGTGGCGCAGGCGCGACAGCACGTCATCGAGCCGCGAACGCGGATAGCCGAGGCCCTTCAGCAAGACGGCGACGGGCTCGCCCTCGCGGTCGGAAAGAATGCGTAAGGCCGTCTCTCTGGCAATTCCGCCGATCTCGGCAAGCTGGGCCGCGGCCTCGTCGAGTTTAAAGGCGGCGGCGCGCTCGATGGCGGCGTCGATCAGTTCCTTCGGGGGGAATCGCGGTTCGCCCGGTGCGGCGTCGCCCTCGGCACCGTGGGTGGCGAGCGTGATGCGCAGGATCTTGTTGAGGGTCTCGGAATCGGTCCGGAAACGCGAGAAAATGAAACGGCGCAGTTCCTGTGGCACATGCCAGAAGAGTTCGAAAGCAACCGGCGGCGGCAGATCGGCCCTGGTGGCCAGCGGTGCCAGAAGGGCGTGGTGCTGGCTGGCATGCTCGGCCAGGTGGAAGAAGGCATCATGCGAGAAGCCGGCACCTGGATTGCGGATCAGGGTGAGCAAGACCGATGGCTCGCCGATGCCGATCAGGTAGTCGCCAAGCACAGTGGACAGGATGCGGCGGCGGGCGATCATGCGCAGCTTGGCGGTGTCGGTGGCGGGTGCCGCACCCATCAGGTCCTGGTCGCTGATGTGGGAACAGCGCTCAAGCAGCGGGCTCACCACTTCGGCGCGCGAATCGCGGATCAGCTTGGCGACCAGCAGGGCCGGCGGCGTTTCCATGATGGCGACGCGCTCGACGACGGCCAGAAGCTGCTTCACGGGAATGCGCGGCAGAATGCGCAGCAGCGTATCGGCGGCAAGGGTACGCTCGTGCGGAAGTGCTGAACCGGAACCCGCCGACATCATGTCGAGGAGGGTCAGGGCCAGATCACCAGAGTCCTGGTCGGCATCGACCGTTTCAGCCGGTTTCGGATCGGCCAGGAACTTGAGCTTGACCGGACGGGTGAACGGATCGTCGGCTTCGGGCTGGCTGCGCAACAGGGGCGTGCCCGGGCCCATGCGGCTGGCCAGAACCTCAACCAAAGGGGCGTCCCCGGCAAGCCCGGGGACGGCTTCTTCCATGGGCAGGTCTGGCAGCGGCAGTGGTGCCGGCGGGCGGGCCAGGCTTACCGGCTTCTCCATGCCCTCCTGCCCAACGAGTTCCGCGGCCTCGCGCAGGAAGGCGGCACGCTCGGAGGCACTGGGTTTGGAATAGATGGCGCCGCTGATGGTTTTCAACATCGCGTCGACGACGCGCTCGGCCATGGCGGAGGCTGGCGAATGCGGCTTTGACTCCGCTTCCGCCACGATGAAAGGCAGAGCGGCGGAGACGGCCGGCACTTCGGGCTCAGGCTCAGGCTCAGGCTCAGGCTCAGGCTCAGGTTGGGGTTCGGGCTCCGGTTCGGGCGCGAGGCGGAGTTCCGCTATGGGCTCGGGCTCGGGATCGGGATCGGGCTCAACAATGACCTCCGCCACCGGTTCCGGTTCAACGATCAGCTCCGCAACGGGTTCCAATTGCGGCTCAGGTTCCGGTTCCGCGGCAGCCGCGAGCATCGCCGCTTCGGGTTCGGACGGTTCGGCTTCGAGGTCCGGTGCAAATTCAACGGCGGGCAACTCAGCCAAGGCACTGGCGCCCAGTCCAATGAAGACCGGAAGCTCCGGCAGAAGCGGCGGCGCATCGGGTTCGGGGGCCGCCTGTTCCGCAACAGATGGTTCGGGCTCAGCAATGGACGGCACGGCCAAGTCTTCGGCTGGTTCTGCTTCCGGTGCCGGCGGCTGGAAGAATTCGATGGAGCGGAAGGCCGGGAGCGTCAACTGGAACAGGGCCGCGGGCTGAGCCTCGCTGACGGGCATCCAGTCGGGTTCCACCGTGACAGGTTCCGCAACCGCCACGGGTTCAGCAACCGCCACAGGCTCCGGCAGTTCACGGACAACCAGATGTGGAACCGGCTTGGCGTCCGGCGTTCTGGGCACGGACGCCGCCGGGCCTTTGAGCTTCGCGGTCAGTATCTTAAAGGAATCCGCCGAAATGCGGCCGCGGCCATGACCGCTCCTGGCGCTTAACTCGCGCACCGGCGTCACTGCCCCCGCCGCCGGTTCATCCTCCGGCTCCATTGGCTTGATACTCAAAGCGTTCGACAAGAGTTTCCTCCACGAACCGTAACAAAGACCGGGAAGCCTCTAAAGTTAATTAAATGTCCCGGAGGCACTGGGGGGTTGCGGGCCGCCGTGTTGGGTTATGGTAAATAATTCGTGAAGAAACACGATGCTTTGAACGGCATTGCCGCTTCACAAGCGGCAAAGGATCGCCCATCTTAAGGAGCAAAGAGAGGTCACATGACGCCGAAGATTTCGAAGACCGATGCCGAGTGGCAGAAAAGCCTGTTGCCCGAAACCTACCGCGTGCTGCGCGGACACGGCACCGAGCGGGCCGGAACGAGCCCCCTCAACCACGAGAAGCGCAAGGGCATGTTCGTTTGCGCTGGTTGCGGGAAGGCGCTTTTTCCATCCGATGCCAAATATGAATCGGGCACCGGCTGGCCGAGCTTTTACGCGCCGGTCAGCGCCGAAGCGGTCGGAACCAGCGTCGATAAATCCTGGTTCTCGACGCGTACCGAGGTTCATTGCGCCGATTGCGGCGGACACCTGGGCCATGTGTTTCCGGACGGTCCGCAACCGACCGGCCAGCGCTATTGCATGAATGGCGTATCGCTCGATTTCAAACCGGACAAGGCCTGAGCCATGACCAAGATTGAAGCGAAGCCGCCGCGGGCGGAGAAACGCCCGCGCGTTGAGACTTGGCATGGCCATGAAAAGCGCGACGATTATCATTGGCTGAAGGCCGATAACTGGCAGGAGGTGATGCAGAACCCCGCGCTGCTGCCGCAAGACATCCGCGACTTCCTGGAAGGCGAGAATGCCTATCATGAGGCGGTGATGGCCGATACGGCGGCGCTGCAGGAGAAGCTCTTCGCCGAGATGAAGGGGCGCATCAAGGAGGACGATTCCTCGGTGCCCGCCCCCGATGGCCCCTATGCCTATTATTCCTCCTTCGTCACTGGCGGCCAGCATCCGCGCTATGCGCGAAGGCAGCGCGACATGTCGGGGCCTGAGCAGTTGCTGCTCGACGGCAATGCCCTCGGCGAGGGCCGCGAGTATTTCCGCTTCGGCGGTATCGCCATGTCGCCCGATCACGGCCAAGCGGCCTGGTCCTTCGACGGCAATGGTTCGGAATTCTATGAATTGCGGGTGCGCGATGTGGCCTCCGGCACCGATCATCCGGAAGTGTTGCAGAACACGGCGGGCGGCGCCACCTGGGCCGCCGACGGCAGGAGCTATTTCTACACGCTGCAGGACGGCAATCACCGGCCGCTCAAGACCTTCCGTCATGGGCTGGGCACACCGCAGGCCGATGACGTTCTGGTCTTCGACGAGAAAGACACCGGCATGTTCACCGGGGTGGGCAAGACCAATTCCGAGAAGTTCATTCTCGTCGACATCCACGACCATGACACATCGGAAATCTGGGTGATCGATGCGGAACGGCCGGGCGATTCGCCGCGCCTCGTCGCGGCGCGCGTGCCTGGCATCGAATATGATCTCGAACACTGGAATGACAGGTTCATCATCAAGACCAATGCTGCCGGGGCCGAGGACTACAAGATCGTCACGGCGCCGACCGATGCTCCGTCTACGGAGAATTGGGCCGACCTCATCGCCCACCGGCCGGGCATCTTCATCGTCTCGTATTTCGTGCTGAAAAACTGGCTCATTCGCATGGAGCGTGAGAACGCGCTGCCGCGCATCGTGGTGCGCGACATGAATACGGCTGAGGAACACG
>JANPCA010000520.1:0-7267 GCA_031430715.1 Hyphomicrobiales bacterium
ATCGCCGGTGCCGTCGATCTCGACCGAATTGCTGGTCTCGGCCGATGGCGAGTTGAACCGCGAACTCAATCATTTCCTCTTCGATCCGCCGTCCAACCCGGAACTCTTGAAGGGCAAGACCATCGCCATCTGTTGCACCAATGGTGTGGAAGAGGTCGAGATCACCGGCGCCCAGCGCTGGCTCAGCGAACATGGCGCCACCGTGCATGTCGTCTCGCCGCGCATCGGCGAATTCCCGGCCACCTTGGGCCTGCGCTTCCCGCCGCAGACCGCCACCCATGTCATGGCCATCCGACTTCTCGAAAACGCCGGCTGGTTAAAGATCGACCGCTATCTCGATCAAGCAAAGGTCGCCGACTATGACGCGGTGATCGTGCCGGGCGGCTGCTGGAACCCGGATTTCCTGCGCGCCGACAAGCTGGCTCAGGATTTCCTGCGCGACATGCACGCGGCGGGCAAGCCTACTTGCGCCATCTGCCATGGCCAGTGGGTCATGGTCAGCGCCCGCATGCTGAAGGGCAAGCGCGCCACCGCCGTGTGGAACATCCAGATCGATCTCGAAAACGCCGGCGCCACGGTGCTCGACGAACCCTGCGTCGTCGACGGCAACCTGATCACCGCGCGCTTTCCCTACGACCTGCCGCGCATGATCGCGGCCTTGGTGAAGCAACTGGTGCCGGCCTAAAGGGCCGCCGCCAGCGCCGCGCCGTTCTCGATCATGATATGGACGCCGAAGCCCAGCGCCACGGCGCCCGCCGAAACCTGCAGCGCGCGGTTGGCCCAGGTGAGCGTCCGCGCGGTCAGCGTCAGCGGCACGGCGATGACAGCCGAGAAGGCCGCCATGCCGAGTGTCGAGCCGAGCCCGAACAGCACCATGAAGGCAAGGCCCAGCGTGGGCGTCGAGGCGGTGGACGCGGTGAGCGCCACCAGCGCCGCCGAGCCCGCCAGCCCATGCATCAGCCCCACCGCGAAGCTGCGCTGCCAGCCATGGGACGGATGCAAATGATCGTGACTGCTGCGGCGATGCGGAACCGCCTCGCCGGCATGGCTGTGGGCATGGAAATGCGCATTCCCCAGCGCGTGGCGGTGAACGTGAAAGTGAATGCGGTCGCGCACCATGCGGAAGATGATCCGCAGCCCAAGGAACACCAGCATCGCCCCCACCGCGAATTCCAGCGCCCCTGAAAGCCTGTCATCGAGCCTCAGCTTCAGCGCGAAGACGGCACCGCCGAACAGCGCCAGCGTCGTTGCGTGCCCCAATCCCCAGAACGCGCCGTGCCGGACGATGCGCTTGAGACCCGTCTTGTTGCTGGTGAGTGAAGCGACCGCCGCGATATGGTCAGCCTCCAGCGCGTGCTGCAAGCCGATCAGGAAACCCAATGTCATCCACGCCAACATGGCTGGACCTTAGCGGCGGAGCCCGCGCGCGGCGAGGAATGATTGCGGTAAGGTTCGGCGGAAAGCGACCCGTTCCCAAGATGGCGGCACCGAACCTCAGCGCTTGCTGACCTTGAGCCTTATGCCATTGATCGAGCGCAGCGTGAGCCTTCCCGCCGGCTGCGGCTCGAATCCCGGCACCGGCTCGAATTTGAAACGGCGGACGAGGCCCGAGAGAATGATCATCGCCTCCTGCAACGCGAAGGACGCGCCGAGGCAGACCCTCTGGCCCTTGCTGAAGGGCAGATAGCTGTTGCGTTGGGCCTCGAGTGTCGCCGGGTCGTCGAAGCGGTCGGGATCAAAGGCGTCGGGCTCCTGCCAATAGCGCCGGTGGCGATGGACGACCCAGGGCGAAATCGACACGATCGAACCCTTCTTCACGATTTTGTCGCGCATCGGGCAGGTCTGTTCGGCAACCCGCGGCAGGAACGCGACAGGCGGGTAAAGCCGCAAGGTCTCGGCGAACACATTGCTGGCGGTCTTGAGCTTCTTAATGTCGGAAAACCGGGGCGCCTCGGCCCCCATCACCTCGACCGCCTCGCGATGGAGCCGCTCCTGTATGCCGGGGTCCATGGCGATCAGATAGAGCGCCCAGGACAAGGAAGCGGCAGAGGTTTCATGGCCTGCCAGAAACAGCACGGCGACTTGCTCGCACAATTCGCGCAGTTCGAAATGCCTACCCGTCTGCTCGTCCTTCACCGAAACCAGGGACTGCATGATGTCGCGGTGGGTCTGGGGCTCGCCGCTGTGGAAACTGTCATGGCGGAGCTTGACCATCGGATCGAGAACGCCGCGGATCTGCTTGGCCCGTGCGCGCGCTTTCCGGAAGCCGAAATAGGACATCCAGTTGGGCAGGCCCACGGTGCGCGACAGGCCATAGGCGAAAGCCGTTTCCTGGAATTCGAGGAAGGCGTCATTGATGTATTTTGCCTGCTCGGCCTCCAGCGGCCGCGAAAAGATGGTGCGGAAAATGATGTCGGCGGTGACATGGGTCATCTCCATGTCGATCTCGGCTTGCGCGGCGCCCGCCAGCTTGTCCATGCGGGCGAACAGGGCGTCGGCTGCCTCCAGCATGAGACCGAAGACCACCTTGATTCGGGCCTGTTCGAAGGCCGGGGCCATCATCCGCCGCTGGCGCCTCCATAACTCGCCGTTGGAAACGAAGATCGAATCGCCGAGCAGCGGCTCCAGCATGTCCGACAACATCTGGCTCTTGGGGAACTGCTCCGCTTCATCGACCAGAACCCGTTTCAGAAGCTCTGGCTGGGTTGGAATATAGATGCGGTTGAAGGGCAGCGCGATCTCGCCCATGTGCATGGTGTAGGCCTTGGACGACAGCGAGCGGATCGAGCACGAACGCCAGCGGATGAACTTCAGCGGCCGGAGCAGCATCTGCAAGACCAGCGCGTGCTTCGGCATCGGCTTGGGGTAGGGTGGTATGAAGTGGCTCATGTCTGTCCCATGCGGAAGCGCTTGAAGCCTGTCACGCTGTCGAGATGGGCGAAGCGCTCGGCCAGTGTCCTGTCTCCCGCCGTGATCAGGAAATAATCGTAATCGCCCGGAAGCTCGGCCGCCATTAGATACTGGAAATGGGCGCGCAGGAAATCCCGCCGTATCGCCGCATAGGTCTCAGGGCTGAACAGCTTGTTGAAACGCGCCGACACCAGCTTGGGCTGGTGCCTTGCGCCGCCGGGCCTGGCAATGCCGCTCATTTCGAGCATGTCGCTGAGCGCGATGCACGCACCATCGATGGCCGATGTCACATCGATCCAGTCGACCTGGGGCGAGATTGAGATGGCCAGCAAATCCTCGCGGAATTGATGCGATGTGGGTTCATCGGGCGTCATGGAGGTCGCCTGTCCCATGGTCAGCAGGCTGAAGCGTTGCTCCTTGCCGATCTGTTCCAGCGCACGGGCCGCAACCGTGACGGCGAGGTGCGTTCCGACGCTGTGTCCGGCCACCAATACTTCGTCGTTCTCGCCGGACATCACGGCTTGCGCAACGCGCGCCGCAAATTCCCGGCAGCGCTCCTCGATGCCGGGGACCCGGCCCATGCTGCGGTCAACCAGAAACGTACAGCTGCGCGCCAGCCAATACACATTCAGCCATTTCTCAAAGAGGCGATAGGTCAGAAACGGTAGTGCCAGGGCCCCGATGATCGCCAGATAGGCCACGTCTCCGGCCCACGGCCGCAGAACGAGTGCCATGAGCAGCCCCAGGAGCGCCGCCAGCAGGAAACTGCCCAGCACCAGCGCCGGAGGATAGATGACCGCCAGAAAACTAGGCCAGCTGTTGCGCAGCATGACTCTGAAAACGCCGACCCTGAGGAAGCGCCACGTATAGCGCAGGATGCCGGCATACATCGCCGTAGGCCCTCCGGCCCATTGCTGGCGGACGATATCGTCGTAGCGCAGAAAGCGGTATTGCGTGGTGACGCTTCCGGCCGTCACCGTCCAGCTGGTTTCGAAAGGATCGACACTGCGGCGCTTGCCGGTCTCCAACGCCAGCCCGTTGACCGCCGCCTGCTTCACACCCTCCGCGGCATAGAGTTGGTAGTAGTGCCGCGGCCCACGCGGATCGTAACCCGAGATATAGAAAACCGTGCGCCGCAAAACCGTTGCCGGGCCTTCGGAATGATCTTCCATCATCGGCATCGGCGGGCAGGCGGCTGCCCAGTCAAAACAGCCCGCCCATCTGCAGGCTCGCCTTGCAGTCAGGCTTCTCGGCGCTGTCATAGGGCTTATTGGTGCAGGAGGCGGACGCGCCGAGCACCAGGAAATCCCACAATGTGGCCTGGCCCATGATGCCCGCTTCGGCAATGAATGGCTCGGTCATGTCGTCGTAGAGGGTTTCAAGCGCCACACCGCGCACGCCCGCGAACAAGCCGATGCCGTCGCCGCCGAATGTCGGCGCATAGGCGCCATTCTTCGGCATCACCAGTGCCAGCCCTTGCGTTTCGGACGCGGGCTGCAGCGCCAGCATCACGCCCGCCCCGGCCTCGATCGTGTCGTTGCCGATCGCGGCGTGGCCATAGGGCGTGAAAATCGTTGACCAGGACGCCGGCTCCGAGAGCCCGAAGTCATGGCGCACCCAACCCGAAACACCAGCGGTGAGCTCCGTATCATGGGTGCTCGTCAGGCCCTTGCTGCCAACCCCCACCAGATCGTGGATCAAATCCTGGAGCTCCAGGGCAAGATCATCCGCCACGCCGCCCTGGAGGCCGAGGTGTCCGTCGAGGCCATAGCGCAGCCCATCGGCCTCGAATTCCTGGCCATACCAGGCGTTGAGCCGGGCGATTTCCTCAAGCGGATCGGTGTTGCCATTGCCGCGCTGTTCCGGGGTCACGCCGAACAGCCCGATGCCGCCATGCGACTGGCCGTAGCGCAGCGCGAATTCCATGCATCCGGAAATGCCGCCGCCATCCGATCCGAAATAGCCATCGTTGCAATAGGCGCCGCGGGTTTCGATCTCCTGGGCAATCGCCGGCACCGCACCCAAGGCCAGACCGGCAACAATCAACCGCAACACCAACGTCATCGCATACCTTTAAGGCCCGCCATGGCCATGACCGCCGCGGACACTATGAGATGAGCCGCCGAAACTCAACCGGGTTTTCCGCCGTCCATCCGGCCCCCGCCAAAGCCTCAAGCTGGTGCATTTCCATGAACAACTCCTTTCTGCTATCAGGGTCCATCGTCCGGAGGAGAATGACCGATGAACAAGCCGATGAATCTTGCTGGCGCCACGTCGTGGGAGCCATCGCCCAACAATCTTGAGCCGTTCTGGATGGGCTTCACGCCCAACCGCGCCTTCAAGAAGCGCCCGCGCATGATCGCCAGGGCCAAGGACATGCATTATTACGACTTGTCGGGCCGTCCCATTCTCGACGGTTCGGCGGGACTCTGGTGCTCGAACGCCGGCCATTGCCGCGATCCCATCGTCGCCGCCATCCAGAAATCCGCCGCCGAATTGGATTTCGCCCCGACCTTCCAGTTCGGCCACCCCAAGGTCTTCGAACTGGCCTCCAGACTCGCCACCATGGCGCCGGGCGATCTGAATTATGCCTTCTTCTGCAACTCCGGCTCCGAAGCCGCCGACACGGCGCTGAAAATCGCCCTCGCCTATCAGCGGGCCCGTGGACAAGGCACCCGCACCCGGTTGATCGGCCGCGAACGTGGTTATCATGGCGTGAATTTCGGCGGCATCTCGGTCGGCGGCATGGTCGCCAACCGCAAGTGGTTCGGCGCCCATCTGGCCGGCGTCGATCACCTGCCGCACACTTACAACCGGAAAGAACAGGCCTTCACCAGGGGTGAACCGACCTGGGGCGCTCATCTGGCCGAAGACCTGGAGCGCATGGTGGCGCTGCATGATGCCTCCACCATCGCCGCCGTCATCGTCGAGCCGATGGCGGGTTCGACCGGTGTCCTTCCGCCGCCCAAGGGCTATCTGAAGAAGCTCCGCGAGATTTGTGACAAGCACGGCATCCTGCTGATTTTCGATGAGGTCATCACTGGCTTTGGCCGTTTGGGACACGCCTTCGCCGCCGAGCGCTTCGGCGTCATCCCCGATATCCTCACCTTCGCCAAGGGCGTCACGTCCGGAACCGTTCCGATGGGCGGCTGCATGGTGCGGCAAGGCATCTATGACCAGTTCATGAACGGCCCCGATCATGTGATCGAACTGTTCCACGGCTATACCTACACCGGCCACCCCATGGCCGCCGCCGCCGGTGTCGCCTGCATGGACCTCTACCGCGACGAGGGCCTGTTCGAAAATGCCAAGTCGTTGGAAAACGTCTGGGCCGATGCCGCCTTCACACTGAAGGAGCACGCACTGGTCGAGGACATCCGCACCATCGGTCTTGTCGCGGCCATCGACCTGAAGCCGATCGAGGGCTCACCCGGTTTGCGCGCTTACAAGGCCATGGAGAACGGCTTCCACGACGCCGGCATGATGGTCCGCATCACGGCGGACACCATCGCGCTGTCGCCGCCGCTGATGATCACCGAAAACCAGATCGACGAAATCTTCACGGACAAAATGCCGAAAATCCTCGCCTCGATTGCTTGAGAATGGGTTCTCAAAGAAGGTCGAAAACCACGCTTACGCAGTAGCTTTGTACATGATGTATCACAATTGCGTGCGCCTGCATTCGAAGCCGCGCATGTCGCCAGCAATGGCGGCTGGCGTTTCAACTCGACTGTGGGAGATAGGCGACATCGTGGCGCTGGTCGAGGCGCAAGAAGCAAAAATTGATCGCACGCGTGGTCCCTACAAGACGCGCATCGCAGCGTTGTAGAGTGTGCCACTGGAAAAAAGGCGTATTTGTGGTACATATGAGGAACATCATTGGCGGCTAACCGTTAGTGGTGTACGCTCACGCACGCTGAGGAGGAATCAATGGCAGAACGCAAAGCGGCATTGAAAAGGGCTCCGCCACGTCCAGAGTTGTTGGCGCGGCTTGAAGAGACGAAGAAGTCATTTGTGATGACTGAAGAATTGCTGAAGGAGCAGAGAGCGAGTTTCGTCTACGGAAATGCGCCGAAGGGGTCGCGCATTACGAAAGAGTCCGCACGTCGAGCGACGGATCATGTACGGGTAACACCCGAAGAAGTGGTTTCATAGGCCAAGGAGAGCGCGGCGACGGCGCCGGGCTTTTTTATGCTGGTTCTTGAGCAAGAAAACCGGGAGTTGTATGACCGCGTTCAGGAGCAAAACCTGAAGCGGCAGTATGACTTGATGACGAACTGCATCGAGATCGGATTGTTGCAAGGGCCAACTGCGTTCGACAAGTACCTTTTGTGGGGGCTCAATCACATTGCAGTCA
>JANPCA010000521.1:0-5423 GCA_031430715.1 Hyphomicrobiales bacterium
AGCGCGGCATCGAGCGCGTCTTCGTCGATGAGGCCGCCGCGCGCCGCGTTGACGATGATGGCCGTGGGTTTCATCAGGGCCAGCTGCCGGGCGCCGATCACCGCACCCTCGGGCGAAAGCGGCACATGCAGCGAAACATAGTCCGCCTGGCCGAGGGCAGCATCGGTATCGGTCACCCGTTCCACGGCCAAGGCGTGCATGGCTTCGGCGCTGACATAGGGATCATGTGCCATCACAATCATCCCAAAGGCCTGCGCCAATTGCGCGACCCGGCGGCCGATTCGCCCGAAACCCAAAAGCAACAGGGCCTTGCCATCAAGTTCCACCGATTCGAAGCGGTTGCGCACCTGCCATTGGCCAGTGCGCGAGGCGGCGTCATGGGCCACCGTGCGCCTGGCCGCCGCCAGCATCAGCATGAGCGTATGCTCGGCCACCGCCCGGGAATTGACATCGCCGACGATCGCCAGTGGAATGTTCCGTGCACTGAGGGCTTTGACATCCACGGCGTCATAGCCCACGCCATGGCGCGATACGATCTTCAGGCGGGGTGCTGCGGCGATGACATCGGCCGGCATGAGTTGAGTGCGGATCAGCACGGCATCGGCCTCGGCCATAAAGGGCACATAGGACTCGTTGGAAATTTCATCCACCAGGCGGAAGGTGATGCCCGGGGCCGCCTTCAGGCGGGCGATGCCCGCCTCGTGAATGCGCCCAGCGACAAGAATATGCGGCATGTCAGTAACTGCTGTTGCTGCTGGGGGCGGGTTGGGCCTGTTGCTCGCCAATGAGCTTGCGCGCCGCTGCCACGCTGGCCTGCGCGGCGCTTGCCAGCAGGCGGACATCGTTGAGCAGGGTGACAAGATCGAAGCCCCAGCCGATGGCCTTGGCCGCATAGGCGGGCGTGCCGCAATGCAGGCAAGCGCGGATGCCCGCCGCATGGGCTTGTTTGAGGATGGTCTGGATCGCGTCCACCATCTCAGGCTCCTCGCGGTCGAAGCCGGTTGGATATTTGCGGCCCGTGAGGCCCAGTGTCAGATCGGCGGGGCCGATATAGACGCCATCGAGGCCGGGCGTGGTGACGATCTCATCGAGATTGGCCATGCCATCGGCGGTTTCGATCATGGCGAGGCTCAAGACCTCGGCGTTGGCATGCTGGCCATAGTCGGCGCCATTGGCGATCACCGCGCGCGTCGGTCCGAAGCTGCGCTGGCCATCCGGCGGGTAGCGCATGTAGGACACGAGACGCTCGGCCTCGGCACGGTTGTTGATCATCGGGCAGATGATGCCATGGGCCCCGGCATCGAGCGCCTTCATGATGTCGCCGGGATCGAGCCACGCTACGCGCACCATGGGCGTGACCGCGCTCGACCGCATGGCCTGCAACATGGTGGTGCCCGCCTCGTAGCCGATCAGACCATGCTGCAGATCGACGGTCAGGGCGTCATAGCCCTGGGCCGCCATGATCTCGGCACTGAACGAATTGGCGATCGACAGCCAGCCGTTGATGACGGGTTTTCCGTCCGCCCATTTCTGCCGGATACCGTTGCGGATCATAGGGCCACCTGTGCCAGTTTGACGTTCATGTAATCGAGGATGCCCTCCGAGCCGCCCTCGCGGCCCATGCCGCTGGCCTTGATGCCGCCGAAGGGGGCCTCGGCGGCGGCCAGCGCATATGAATTGACGCCGACCATGCCGGCCTCGATCCGCGCCACGGCCTCGCGCATGCGGGCCGGATCGCGCGTGAAGACATAGGCGGAAAGACCATATTCGCTGCCATTGGCCCGGGCATAGGCCTCCTCGGGCGTGGCGAAGGAGGTGATTGCAGCCACGGGGCCGAAGTTTTCTTCCGCCAAGGCCAACGCATCGCCGGGCAGTCCCGAAATCACCGTAGGCTCGAAGAAGAAGCCCTTATTCTGTCCCACTGGCCTGCCGCCGCCGGTTTCGATCTTGCCACCTCGTGCCTTGGCATCGGCGACAACCGACTCCATGGCATCGACGCGGCGCTGGTTGATGAGTGGCCCCATCTGAGTGGCGTCATCGAGGCCGTGTCCGAGCCTCAGGGCCCTGGCGCGGGCGGTAAACCCGGCGATGAATTTCTGTTCCAGCGATTCGTGTACATAGTAGCGGTCGGCGGTGACGCAGACCTGGCCGGCATTGGCGAATTTTACCGGCACAGAGATATCGAGAACCTGCTCGACATTGGCGTCTTCGAAGACGATGACCGGGGCATTGCCGCCCAATTCCATCGAGACGCGCTTCAGGGTCGAGGCCGAATCGCGGATCATCTGCTGGCCGATGGCGGTCGAGCCGGTCAGCGAAATCTTGCGCACCGACTTCGACGCCATGATCGGCGTGTAGGTTGTGGACGCCGGGCCGATCACCAGATTGACGGCACCCGCCGGAACGCCCGCCTGCTTCACGCAATCCATCAGTAGCATGGCGGTTCCCGGCGTCTCCCGCGACGGCCGCACAATGACGGAGCAGCCGGCAGCCAGGGCGGGCGCTACCTTGCGGGCGATCAGAACGGCCGGAAAATTCCAGGCCGTGAAGGCGGCGGCAACGCCGATGGGCTCATGCGTCACCTCGATCCGCCCGCCCGGCGCCCGGCTCTCGACGATTCGGCCCGAAATACGCCGGGCCTCCTCGGCATACCAGCGGAACTGGTCGATCGAGAGGGCCCATTCGCGCCGCGCCTGGGCGATCGGCTTGCCGGTTTCGAGCGTGATGCGCCGCGCCGCCTCTTCACTGCGCGGCTGCATGATGTTGGCCACCGCGTGGAGCGTATCGGCCCGCGTCCAGGCGGACAGGCCGCGCCAGCGCTTGAAACCCGCCTCCGCCGCGGCGATGGCCTCCTCGACATCGCCCACCGAGGCGGACGGCGCCTGGCCGATCGTCTCGCCGGTGGCCGGGTCTGAAACCTCGATCACGCCGCCCCCGCCTGTGGAACGCCACGCGCCGTCGATCAGCAAACCATAGGATTCGTACATGGACAGAATTCCTTCCCCCCCCCCCGCGGGCCTGTTGTCACAACCAATATTGTTGAATTGCGTTTGCGGCAACAAAAATTTCATGCCAGAATGGTTGCGCCCCGGCAGCCGGTGCCGGCGCCCGCCAAATGCTGCGAATGAAATCCATGGCCAAGATAGTGCAAGCATCGCCCGCGAAGGTGCCGCAGAACTACGAAGGCATCGTCAATGTCATCACCAGGGACTATCCTGGCCTGTCGCCGGGCAATCAGCAGATTTCGCGGTTCCTCACGCAGAACCCCAATGTGATCGCGCTTGAATCCATCAACGCCATTGCCGCCAAGTGCGGCGTCCACCCGTCGAGCCTGGTGCGCTTCGCCCAGAGCTTCGGCTATTCGGGCTTCAAGCAGTTGCAATCCGTATTCCAGACACGCCTCGCCACCGCCGCACCCGGCTTCCGCGAACGCATCAGCGCGCTGGAGAGTGAATTGTCGCGCAACGCGAGTGACGGCAACCTGGGATTCCTGAAGGATCTGGTGGTGCGCGACATGGCCGCGCTCCAGAGCCTGCTCGACAGCATCTCCGAGGAAATCCTCTCCGGCGCGGCCAAGCTGCTCACCACCACCCAGACGATTTTCATCGCGGGCCAGTTGCGCTCGGAGCCGATCGCCACGCTCTTCCGTTATCTGCTCACCATGCTGCACCGGCGCGTGGTCCTTCTCGATCCGGCCGGCGGCCTCGCCGAGGAAATGGCGCAGACCATGGGGGAACGCGATACGCTGGTGGCCATCGCCTTCCGCCACTATGCCAAGGAAGTCGTGGCAATCACCGAGGTGGCGGTGGGCAACGGCACGCCGATCATCGCCATCACCGACAGCCAGCTGTCGCCGCTGGCCAAGGATGCGCGCTTTCTGTTCACGATTCCGGAGGACGAGTACACCTTTTCCCGGTCATTGGCCGCACCCATGTGCCTGGTCCAGACCATCGCCACGGCCACCGCCGCCCTTTTGCAACCCAACCGGCAAGAGGCGCCGCGCATCCCCAGCGTCACCGAAATCGCCAAGGACCACACGGCGCGGCTGCCGCGGCCCGTCAAACCGCTCCGCCGCCGGTAAGACCGCCGGAATGTTGCTGCAATGTTACTTGCAAGTCGACTTTATCTGCAATAAACGGTTTTTAATCTTGGGAGGTCCGACATGCCGGCGATCCGCTTGACGATGGCGCAAGCCCTCGTGCGCTATCTTTGCAACCAGTACACGATGATCGATGGCAGCCGCGAACCGCTGTTTCCCGGCGTCTTCGCCATCTTCGGGCATGGCAACGTCACCTGCCTGTCGGAAGCCCTCGAAGCGGTGCAGAACCAACTTCCGACCTGGCGCGGTCAGAACGAGCAGTCCATGGCGCTGGCGGCCATCGCCTTTGCCAAGGCCAAGCGCCGCCGCCAGATCATGGTCGCTTGCTCCTCGATCGGGCCTGGCGCCCTGAACATGGTGACGGCGGCGGGTGTGGCCCATTCCAACCGCCTGCCCATCCTCATCCTGTCGGGCGATACATTCGTCAACCGCAGGCCCGATCCCGTCATGCAGCAGGTCGAGCATTTCGGCAATCCAACGATCAACGTGAACGACGCCTTCAAGGCGGTGACGCGCTATTGGGACCGCATCGTGCACCCTGAGCAGATTATCTCGTCGCTGCCGCAGGCGGTGGCCTGCATGCTCGATCCCGCCGACTGCGGGCCGGCCTTTATTGCCCTGCCCCAGGACGTGCAGGAAATCGCCTGCGATTACCCGGAAGCCTTCTTTGCCCCCACCGTCCATGACATTCAGCGCCCGCGCGCCGACAAGGCACGGTTAGCCGCGGCCGTCGAATTGTTGAAGAAAGCCAAGAAGCCGCTGATCATCGCCGGCGGCGGCACGCGCTATTCGGGCGCCGAGGAGACCGTGGCGCAATTCGCACTGGACCACGGCATTCCACTTACCGAAACCATCGCCGGCAAGAGCACGGTCACCCATGACCACCCGGCCCACGCGGGCCCCATCGGCATCGTCGGGTCGACTTCGGCCAATGCGCTCGCCGCCGAAGCCGACGTCATCCTCGCCATCGGCACCCGCCTGATGGACTTCACCACGGGTTCGTGGACCCTGTTCCGCCACGACGCGAAATTCATTTCGATCAACGCGGCGCGCTGGGATGCCACCAAGCACCGCGCCCTCGGCGTCGTCGGCGACGCCAAGGAGACGGTCGCGGAATTGTCCGCAGCGCTCGGCGGCTGGAAGGCCGATTCCGGATGGACCCGGAAGGCCAGGGACGAGATGGCCACCTGGAACGCCGCCCTCGACACCTATCAGAAGGTCACCAACGCGCCGGTCCCCACCTATGCCCAGGTGGTCGGCGTGGTCAACCGCAAGGCCGGCCCCCGCGACTATATGCTGACCGCCGCCGGCGGCCTTCCCGGCG